>SLKJ01000181.1 GCA_007134675.1 Bacteroidales bacterium | reverse complement strand
TCTCACAAAACAATATATATAAAACAGGGGGATCCATGGGAATTGAAACACTGAATATGAATAACCTGCAACATTTAATTAGCTGATTATTAATTTAAATAACCTGTTTTATATACATGAATTCGCTGACCGAGTTGTTTAAAAAGAAAACCAGTAAACTGCTTTCAATATACATTACAGCTGGATATCCCAAAATAGACAGTACTGTTGGAATTATTCAATCCCTTCAGAATAAAGGAGTAGATTTTATTGAGGTAGGATTTCCCTTCTCAGATCCTTTGGCTGACGGCCCGGTAATACAACAGACCAGTAATCAGGCCTTGAGTAACGGGATGACCCTTGAGCTGCTACTGGACCAACTGAAAGAGGCCGCTTCAGATATCTCTGTACCGCTTCTGTTAATGGGGTATCTGAACCCGGTACTGCAGATGGGGATGGAGACATTCTGCCGTAAGGCGGGTGAAGCCGGTGTTAGTGGAGTTATTCTCCCGGATCTTCCCATTGAGGAGTTTGAGGATCAACATACAGACCTTTTCAGATCAAGTAAACTGCATGTCATATTCCTTGTCACCCCTGAAACTACCTTAGAAAGGATAAAAAAGATTGACAGACTGGGCAGTGGTTTTATCTATGCAGTAAGCGCATCATCAACCACAGGTCGTCAGGATTCATTCAGCCGGGCGCAGACAGACTACCTCGGTCGCCTGAATTCCCTGAATCTCAAAAACCCTGTAATGACAGGCTTTGGCATACATAACAGCAAAACATTGCAGACAGTCTGGGAATATACCTCAGGAGCAATCATCGGAACAGCCTACCTGAAAGCGCTAATGAAAAGTACTTCTGAAAAACAGGCTGTTGATCTGCTGTTTCAGCAATTAGGCCTGGATAATTAAGTATAATCCTATTTATGATGATAATAATTTCTTGTTTTTTGAAAAAAATGGTAATATATTGGTATTTTGGTATTATCTAATAACTGAAGTATTCCTTTCATCATAAGACTTAATAAAAATTTTAACAGAAGACTCAATAACTCCATTTTGTACAGAATCAAATCAAATATCCTGACAGGATCCAGAGAATTCAGAAGCAATAAAAAAGCCTTTCTTAAGATCCTTGGTAAATACCGGGAGCTTCTGGAAAATGTAAAAAGAGGGGGACCGGAAAAAGCCGTCCTGAAGCATAAAGAAAGAGGCAAGCTTCTTGCGCGGGAGCGCATTGATCTGCTGCTTGATCCCAATACACCTTTTATCGAGTTATCGTCACTGGCTGCACACGGTATGTACCGGGACGGGTTTCCATCAGCAGGTATTATTACAGGAATAGGAGTTGTTATGGGCCGTGAGACCATCATCATTGCTAATGACGCCACTGTAAAAGGGGGCACATATGTTAAGGAGACCATAAAAAAGCATCTCAGGGCCCAGCAGATAGCTATGGAAAACCACCTGCCCTGTGTATATATGGTAGATTCAGGAGGAGTATTTTTACCTGAGCAGGCAAATGTTTTTCCCGACCGGAATGATTTCGGGCGCTTCTTTTACAATCAGGCAAAGATGTCGGCAATGGGTATACCTCAAACAGCCATCGTAATGGGGTCATGCACAGCCGGTGGGGCCTATGTTCCGGCAATGTGCGATGAAACTGTGATCGTTAAAAACCAGGGAACCATTTTTATTGGAGGCCCCCCTCTGGTAAAGGCTGCTACAGGAGAAGAAGTTACAGCAGAAGAGCTTGGCGGGGCAATGGTTCATACAGGCATATCCGGTGTCGCCGACCATCTTGCCGAGAATGACCGGCATGCAATCCAGATCTGCCGCCACATATTTGAAACCTTTAAAATACCGGAAAAACAGAAACTCGACCTTGCCAGTCCCCAAAACCCTTACTATGACCCGGAGGAACTGTACGGTCTTGCCCCGCTTGATTTGAAAAAACCTGTGGATTCCAGAGAAATAATTGCAAGGATAACCGATGGCAGCCGTTTTCATGAATTCAAGGCAAACTGGGCCACCACCCTTGTTACAGGATTTGCACACATCAATGGTTTTCCTGTTGGTATAATGGCCAGCAACGGAGTGATATTTTCAGAAACATCACTTAAGGGTGCCCATTTTATTCAACTTTGCTGTTCAAGGAAAGTCCCCCTGGTATTTCTGCAAAATATTACAGGGTTCATAGTTGGGAAAAAATATGAACATGGCGGGATAGCAAGGGACGGAGCCAAACTGGTCAGTGCTGTAGCCAATGCTGAAGTCCCCAAATTTACGGTTATTTTTGGTGGATCTTTCGGTGCAGGTAATTATGCAATGGCAGGAAGGGCATACGATCCCAGGCTCCTTTTCATGTGGCCCAATTCGAAAATATCGGTAATGGGCAGCGAACAGGCTGCCGGAGTGCTTTTGTCGGTAAAAAAAGAACAGCTTAAAACATCAGGGCAGGAGGTCACAAAAGAGATGGAGGAGGAGATCAGAAACTCCATCTATGATACATACGAGAAAGAGGGATCAGCCCTGTACAGCACATCAAGACTCTGGGATGACGGCATAATCGACCCGGTCGACACCCGTCTGGTTCTTACGGCAGGTATTGCAATGTCGTTGAACAAACCCTGGCCGGATACAAATTTCGGAGTTTTCCGTATGTAAGTTACCTGATAGCAAGGAGATAAATAAAATAAAGGTCATGAGCAAATACCAAACAATAGAGGTAACGACAGATAAACCAGTTTCAACAATCTGGCTCAACCGGCCACAGGTCAGAAATGCCTTTAACCTCACAATGATCTCAGAGCTTACGGAAATTTTTGAAAAACTTGGCAATGACAATTCAGTAAGGATAATTGTTATCAGAGGAAGGGGAAAAGCATTTTGTGCAGGAGCCGACCTTAACTGGATGCTTGAAGCCGCAAACTATACCAGGGAAAAAAATTACAGTGAAGCAATGCAGTTGTCCGAATGCTTTTATAACATATACTCAAGCCCCAAACCGGTCATTACGGTAGTACACGGAGCATCAACCGGTGGGGCAAACGGACTGGTAGCGGCTTCTGATATTGCCCTCAGTGCTGATGATGCCGTTTTCTCGCTCAGCGAAGTAAAGATAGGACTGGTACCAGCAGTGATATCACCATACATAATAAAGCGTTTAGGTGAGTTCCCGGCACGGGAGCTTATGCTTACAGCAAAGAGGATACACGGAAGGGAAGCTGAGGAACGGGGACTTGTCAACCATAGTTATCCAGTGGAGGAACTTGATCAGGAGCTTGAACAGCTTATCGAAGAATTGATCCAGGGAGGGCCGGAGGCTCTGAGAAAAACAAAGGAACTGGTTTTTGATGCAAGCAATAACCAGACTATGAAAAATATGATTGAAAAAACTGCAGAGATCATTGCAGAAATCAGGACCTCCGGTGAAGGACGGGAAGGGATGGCAGCCTTCCTTGAAAAAAGAAAGCCGCGATGGACAGAAATAAATAATGATCAAAACGGACAGATCACTCCAGAAAAATGAATATGCAGTTGTTTCCAAAAATACTTATTGCCAACAGAGGAGAAATAGCCGTAAGGATTATACGGACTGCTGGTAAAATGGGTATTACAACTGTTGCAGTATATGCGGCCGGGGAACGTGATACGCTCCATGTAAGGATGGCAGATGAGGCTCGGGAGCTAAAGGGCAGCTCTCTTGCAGAAACCTATCTGAATGCGGACCAGATCATTTCCATTGCCAGGGAAACGGGATCCCCGGCAATCCATCCGGGCTACGGATTTATGAGCGAAAATGAGAACTTTGCTGAAGCCTGTGAAAAAGCGGGTATCATATTTATCGGTCCCCGAAGTGAAACAATTGCACTAATGGGCAATAAGACCCTCGCAAGGGAGTCGGCAATCAATGCAGGTCTGCCTGTTGTTGAAGGGTACACCGGTACGGTCAATGAGCTGCTATTAAAAGGTGCCGGGATGAAATTTCCGGTGCTGGTTAAAGCAGCTGCAGGCGGAGGAGGCAAAGGTATGAGGATCGTACACTCAAAAGAAAACCTTCAGGATGCCATTGAAGCTACCCGAAGAGAGGCAGAAGCTTATTTTGGAAATGGGATGGTCTTTCTTGAGCAATATATCGACAGCCCCAGACATATCGAAGTGCAACTGCTGGCTGACAACCATGGAAATGTTATCCACCTCTTTGAAAGAGAGTGCTCCATTCAGAGAAGATATCAAAAGATAGTCGAAGAATCTCCATCACCTTCGGTTAACGATAAAATGCGAAAGGATCTGGGTGATGCAGCCCTTAAGCTTGCCCGGGCAATTAATTACAGGAATGCAGGTACAATTGAGTTTTTGGCGGACCGGCATGGAAATTTCTATTTCCTTGAGATGAACACAAGGATCCAGGTTGAACATCCGGCAACTGAATTTATTACAAACACCGACATAGTTGAGGAACAGATTCATATAGCTGCAGGACATAAACTACGAATTGATTTAAGAGATAAAGGGATCGACGGCCATGCTATTGAATGCCGCATCTATGCAGAGGACCCTGCTGCAGGTTTTATTCCCCACCCGGGGAAAATGACCTGTTACCATCAGCCTGAAGGTAAAGGAGTTCGTGTAGACTCTGCATACGACCATGAAGATGAAGTAAGCGGAAATTACGATCCGTTGATAAGCAAACTCATCACCCATGGCAAAAACAGGGAAGATGCAAGGGAAAAGATGGTTCTTGCGCTGGGAAACTATGGTATACATGGAATAAAGACCAACATAAGTTTCCTTCAGAGCCTGATGCACAATGATGATTTTAAAACAGCCAGCTTTTCAACCACCTGGTGCGAGGAGAATGCCGGCAGAATTATCGAAGCCGAAAACATGATAAAAAGCATGAACCCCTGGCAGGTACCAGCCATTGGAGCGATTATTGCAAGTCTGGAAAGAAAAACCGGAAGAAACCTTCTGTGGGATAATTTAGGTTACTGGCGCGAAGAGAAAAAATTAAGATTCTGCTTTGAGGGTGAAATTGTTGATGCAACAATAATAATGGTTTCCGGCAATGATTATCAACTTATTCTAAGTGGTGAGGAATTTACAGGAAAATACAATTTTGAAAACAAGCGGATGAAGCTGGAATTTAAAAACGAGTATTATATTGTGTTTATTTCAGTAAACAGTGAAGGACAATTCCGGGTAACCTGCAGGGGGTTTGATTATTTTTTCAGACGGTTTGATTTTTTAAAAAAGAAGGAGATTTTTCTTCCCTCAAAGGATGAGACACTTTCAGGATCGGGAGCTATCTATTCTCCAATGCCAGGGAGGATAGTGAAAGTGAATGAATCTGCCGGATCAGTGGTAAAAAAAGGAGATACACTACTGATAATAGAATCAATGAAAATGGAGAACAGTATCAAAGCTCCCGAAGATGGAATTATTGAAAGCATCAGTGTCAAAGAGGGCGAACTTATTGACGGCTCCTTACCGCTTATTCTTTTTCAAAATAATCAAACAACATGAAGTTAAAATCTTAAACATACACTATTATGCACTTTGATCCAGGTGAAGAACACGATTTGATAAGAGAAACCGTCAGAAGTTTTGCTGAGAAAGAGATACAACCTCTTGCATCTGAGCTTGATGAAAAAGAGAGTTTTTCTGTAGAGATAACAAAAAAGATGGGCGAAATAGGGCTTTTCGGAATGAATATTCCTGAAAAGTACGGAGGTTCGGGCATGGACACCCTTTCCTATATTATTGCAGTAGAAGAACTTGCGCGGGTTGACGGTTCACATGCAGCAACTCTGGCAGCCCATAACTCTCTGGGTATAGGCCCCATCTATTACTTCGGCAGTGAGGACCAGAAAAACAGGTATCTGCCACCTCTCTGCACAGGAGGGGCACTGTGGGCATTCGGACTGACTGAGACGGAAGCAGGTTCTGATTCCCGCGGTAGCAAGACAAAAGCCGAGCTCATAAACGGAGAATGGGTCATTAACGGATCAAAAATATTCATTACCAACGGAGCCTCGGAAATATCAGCCGGAGTGACAGTTCAGGCAGTAAGCGGTGAAACAGGGGGAAAAAAAGAATTCAGCACCATAATTGTCGAAAAAGGGACCGATGGTTTCAGGACTTACGAAATAAAAGGCAAGATGATGTGGCGTGCATCTGACACATCAGAAATGTTTTTCGATAACTGCCGGGTACCCGAGGAGAACCTCCTGGGCGATCGGGGACAAGGGTCCAGAATAATGTTGAGCACTCTGGATAATGGACGCTTGTCAATTGCTGCCATGGGCCTTGGCTGTGCGCAGGGTGCCTATGAAATGGCACTGAAATATGCAAAGGAGAGAAAGCAATTCGGAAAAGCCATTGCCGAATTTCAGGCCGTAGCATTTAAACTTGCCGATATGGCAATGAAAATAGAACTCGCCAGAAACATACTCTACAAAGCATGCTGGCTGAAGGATAATAATAGGGAGTTTGGCAAGGAATCGGCTATGGCAAAACTGTATTGTTCTGAAATTGCAAGGGAAGTCGCCGATGAAGCAGTGCAGATACATGGAGGCTACGGGCTCATGAAAGCTTATGATGTTGAACGTTTTTACCGGGATCAGAGGCTGCTCCAGATTGGCGAGGGGACCTCTGAAATACAGCGACTTGTAATATCAAGATATCTGCTGAGGGACTGATAAATTTAATGCCTGAGATAAAAAACCGCCGTCTCTCCTTCGCTCATTTGCTAAAAATTGACGAAGTTTGCAGTTAGAATTTTTTATGCCTCTTTAGTATTAATACTCTCTATTAACAGAGTTTTAAAAATAAAGCAATCATGCATACTTCGCTCCTTATACTAGTAATCAATCCACGCCATGAATTCACAAAAATTGGTGTATACGAAAACACAAAACTGCTTTATTTAAAGCGCATAATACATTCTGCCGAAGAACTTGGCAAATATAATAAACTCAGTGATCAGGTGCCATTCAGGACAAGGTGTGTTATAAACGAGTTAAGGCAGAATGACATGCCGCTTGACCGTTTTTCAGCAATAGTTGGACGGGGGGGACTAATCAGACCGCTTAGTTCAGGTGTTTACGAGGTTAACGATGCAATGCTGAACGATCTGTATAATTCGCATTATCCTGAAGATGTTGTAAACCTGGGAGGAATGCTCGCATATGAAGTCCGCAAAGAGATGCCAAATGCACGTGCGGTTATAGCAGACCCGGTTGTTGTAGATGAACTTGATGATATTGCCCGTGTTGCAGGCCATCCCGAATTTGAGAGAAAATCTGTCTTTCACGCCCTGATGCAAAAATGGATCGCCAGAAAATTTGCCAGATCACAGATCAAGCCGTACGAAGAATTAAGGCTTATTGTCGTACATCTGGGTAGCGGAATAACAATAGGCGCGCATCTCAACGGAAGGGTTGTTGATGTCAACCAGGGCCATGACGGAGAAGGACCAATTGCTCCCTTAAGGAGCGGTACACTTCCTGCGGGAGATCTGGTAAGACTATGCTTCAGCGGCAAGTACAAAAAAGAGGAGGTCTTGAAAATGCTGACAGGTGAAGGCGGTTTGTTTGCCTGGTTTGGAACCATGAGCACCATAGAGCTTGAACAAATGTCGGTTAATGGCAATCAGCAGGCCAAGCTGGTTTTTAGCGCAATGGCTTACCAGGTATCAAAATATGTCGGGGCCATGTATGCAGTTCTGGAAGGGAAGGTTGATGCAATACTGATTTCCGGAGGGATTGCAAACAGCAAATATTTCATTGACATGATCCTTAAAAGGGTAAGAAGTATGGCACCGGTTCATGTTTTTCCCGGCTCGGACGAGATTGAGGCTCTTGGTATGAACGGACTGATGGCTTTGAAGGGAGATATTGATATCAGGGAATATAAATAATCCTTCAGTACCTTTCAAGCCACCTGTAACGTCTTTCGCTGTCTCCAAAGCGAAGATTTACCATCAGTTCATGTGAACCGAAATTCTGGTGGCTCATACTATTCAGTGAATAGTCGTAGGCATACCCCATATGAAACCTCTCAAATCTGAAGCCGACCATAAATACCACCGCTCCGACTGACCGGTAAGATATGCCCCCCCAGTACTGGTCGCTGTAATAAAATTTAGAGCCAAGGTCAAAATTATATGATGAGTTAAAGCCGGTCTGGAGAAGCATTACCGGTTCAACTGTCACGTTGTTTTCGAGTTTAAAGGAATACCCCCCCATAAGGTAAAAGATCCGTTCCATCCTGAAATCCTGAAGGCCATCATGTCCAAATTTAAGAACTGATTGCAGCATTTGCGTCGAAGATATTCCAAGGTAATAGGAAGGCCCCCACAGATGTATCCCTGAATTGACATCAGGTACGTACAGGGCCTGGCTGTATTTCCCCATCAGGGGGTCATAATCCTCTTCAAGAATTATCCTCCTTTCATCCAGCTTCATCTGGAAACCTGTGAGAGATATCCCGAACGACAACTGGGTTTCGCCCATCCATATGTGATAGGCATAGCTTATCTGCAGACCGGTACGGTCAATAAGCCCGCTTCTGTCATTGTAGATGTATGTGCCCAGTCCGACATTGCCACTTCGCAAAAGGTTGGTTATATTTCTTATACCGGTACTTCCAGTTCTGGCAGGAGGTGCCTTCAGTAATCTTGCATCGGCGCTGATTGCCACGGTCCTCGGTGAGTAGGGCAATCCCATCCATTGTTCGCGTGCTGTAAGATTTATCGTGGTAAGACCGTCATAGCCCGCAACCGCCGGATTGAGCAGAAAACGGTTCATCATGTACTGGCTGTACATAGGCATCTGCTGCGAACCGACAGTACGCGGCAATATCAGGAATATTAGTATTATAAGACACCTTACCATTACTGAATGTTACGTTGACCTTAAAATCAGTACCTGTTCAGCCAGCGGTAACGTCTTGCAGTATCTCCAAACTTTACACTTGCCATGAACTCATGAGAGCCAAAGCTGTGCTTACGGATGCTGGCCAGCGAATAATCAAATGCATATCCGAAATAGAATCTGTCTACTTTTACTCCCCCCATCATGATAATTGCCCCTGAAGAGCGGTAGGAAATACCACCCCAGTAGTCGTCCCTGTAGTAAATCCTGGTGTTGATATCAACCTGAACTTTGCTCTCAAAGGTAGTTTGAAGCAAAACAGAGGGTTCAATTGTGACACCGTTATGTAAGAAAAACCCATAACCTGCCATCAGGTAAAAATGGCGCAACATTTTGTAATCCCTGAATCCGTCATTCCCGAACTTAAGGGCGGACTGGAGGAGCTGGGCAGTGCTGAAACCCACGTAATAACTGGGGTTAGTATAGTATACGCCCAGGTTTACATCAGGCACAAAAAGTGCCTTCCTGCTGTTGTTCAGAAGCGGGTCATCATTATTATGGAGATTGATATTCCTGTCATCCAGCTTAAGCTGATAGGCTGTGAGGGATATTCCGAAAGAAAGCTGGTTCTGGGCCATCCAGATATGATAGGAATAGGTTCCCTGAAGGCCGGTCCGGTCAATAATCCCGTTCCTGTCATTAAAAATATACCCTCCTACCCCGACATTTCCACTCCGGCTCATTGATGTTGGACGATTCCTCACCGATCGGCCCCGGGATATGGGGCTGTTTCTCAGTAACCGTGACTGACCGCTGATAGCAATTGTACGCGGAGCATTTTCAAAACCGAGCCACTGTTCCCTTGCGGTAAAGGCAAATGATGTTAGTCCGTCGTTACCGGCAACCGCCGGATTCAGCAGAAAACTGTTCATCATATACTGGGAATAGAGTGGAAGCTGCTGTGAAAATGCAGCATTTGACAATACCAGAAAAAAGAATATGAAAATGACCTTCTTCATAATAATACCTCTAAACTGATAATTTCCCTTAACAGTTGTTTTCATAACTTTCATATTCTACGCAAATAATAATCATTCGTTTCAACAGACAGAACTTTTTTCAAAATTAACATATGAGTTGATAAACAGACAAAAATTTTTAAATCAGAATTTACGACTCAGTAAATATTTTCCGGGATAAAAATCCCTGTCCCGGTTACAGGCAATTATCAGCGTACTATGGTTATATTCCCCGTAATATCCCTGGCGCCCGGTTCATTGAGGGTGATCACATAATGATAAGAATCCATCTGAAGCGGTCTGTTCCGGTAGGTACCATCCCATGGTGTCGGATAACCCGGAGGGGACTGGAATACGAGCTCTCCCCAGCGATTGAATACCTCCACAACGGCATTGGGATAATTAAAGAAAAGATCGTTGCCGTACTGATCGGTTATTATCCATGTATCATTAATACCATCATCATTGGGAGTAAATACATTGGGAATGTTAAGCACAATCCCCTCATCAAAATCAATAAAGATGGTGTCGGAGGCACTGCAGCCAGCCATAGTGGTTACTTCAACCCATACTGTGAGCGGGGCCTGTGTGCCGTAAATCCTTGTTGTCTGACCTATTGCACCTGTAGACCAGTTATATATGGCTCCGTCATCACCGGCATCGAGCAGGATGTTCTCATTAACCTGGAGGATCGTATCAGGTCCAAGGTCAACAACAGGCAACGGGTTTACCACAAGTTCAACCGTATCTCTGCCTATAAGCCCGTTCTCATCAACCACCTGTACCCAGTATGTGCCTGCCTCTCCGGTAGCAAAAGTCTGTGTTATAAAATCACTGTCGTCATTCCACAGGTATGCCACAAATCCGCTGCCTGCATCGAATACATAAATTTCCCCCTCACAAATCTCAACTACCGGAGGGAAAGGATCAAAATCCATACGCTCAATTACCTCAACAAATGTATTGACCGTATCACCAGTGCAACCGTAAATATTTGTTTCCACAACCCATATCTCATAAATACCCGGCGTTATTCCCCAGTCCACCTCAATCTGATCGTTGAAAACGGCTGATATTTCACCGCCATTAACAACATGCCATTCATAAAGCGAACCCGGAGTAGCCTCAACCCCGTATCTAATGCCGGAACTGCCGGCATGGACAGAGTGTAAAACCTGTCCATGCGCAGCCAATCCGACAAAAAGAGCGGTCAAAACTGATATGAGAAGTCGTGGAAACAAAATTATAATACCTGATTTCTTAAGTTACAACTCTGGTGCACCTTCCAAATTTACAACCCAAAGCTGTTAGGTATATGATAGATAGGCCCTGTAACAGGCTGCGGGTTGACAACGAATACAAGCTCGGTCTTTGCTCCAACTCCAAAATCGCTGGCATTAACCTGTCCTGCCAGAAAATCAGACTTCTGTGAAATTGCAGAAACAATACCATCACCAACAACACCGGCCTCAACAGTTTCCAAAGTGTAGGTGTAACGGGTACGCTCACCGTTAACAATATCCAGTGCATCACTGGCAATAGTGTAGGTATGATTGCCGTCGGCAGCCCATACAAACTCGTCTGCGGCAGGAGTGACTTTGCCAACTAAAGGAAAATTAACCAGGTTATCTGAGGTGATCTCATCAATCTCAACATCACTTACATCAATGGTCTGTACCAGCCTTGTTATTCTGAAGGAATAGGCCGCAAGTAATTCAGGTACATTTTCAGAGATCCGGACTATAATATCCTGTGCAGCCAGATCACCGCATTGATCAGTGATATCATCAGTAAGTATTGTAGCTGTGGGAGCAGCAATTACCTCAACATTCCTGGTTGTGCCCGCATCTGCACATCCAACAACTGTATTCGACTCCACGACAGTAAATACATAAGACCCGATTGCCGGATCATTTATCTCAACCCAGTTTTCATTAACCGGAGCCGTACTCCCATCATCGCCTTCACTATATGTCCATTCCCATCCCCAGCGGGCGGTTGCTCCAAGATTATCATTGGTAGCTGCTTCATAATCGGGACTGTAAACGAGGTCAGGCAGAACATAGAGGCGGAAATCTTTTCCTACTGTCTGGTAGACAGTTTCGTCAACATTCTGATAATTAATAAGAATCTGTGCATTAACCGAATTGACAGCAAACAGAAATACCACTACAGCAGTGGCCAGTTTCAAAACGCTCTTTTTAGTATTTGTTTTCATTTGTGATTAAATTAATTTAATTTATAAAAATTGGTTAAAATAGTTTTTGATTAATAAATGATAATTCAAATAATTGATTAATAATTATCACTTAGTACGATATTCCGGTAAATAGGTTGCATAAACAGGTAATTTATTACTAAAAATACTTACTTATGAACTGGTGAATATGGCCTTTTTGATAGAATCCTGACTTGCAAACGGTACTTCCGGTCACTTCAGAAGGAAAGAGCCGTAACCAATGGGATCTGAATTTTATTTTGCCAAGAAGAGCGAAAACCTGGATTTTAAGATGCTAATAGTCAATTACCCTTTGTCTTCGATCAGTGGTACGGTAGATCTCGTAACGCTTTGCCAGAAACTTTTCAAGGTTGCCTTCACTGTCATAATACCGGATCTGGGCAAGACGGTTCCGGTCCCTCTGCCAGTTATATTCGATCCGGCCTATCTGGTTGCCATTATGATCCATCTCAAGCTTTTCAACCAGGTTTCCTCTGTCATCATACTGATATTTTATGGTATACTCTTTATTGGCACGGTTGCTCATCCTTAGCCGGACCTTCTCATATACAAGAAAACCGAGGCTGTCAAATTCTGCCTCCCTGTCCATCCTTCTGATCCCGTCTTCCGGATCGCCCCTTCTTCCGGACACCCTTCGCCTTATCTCAGTCCCCGACTCATCAAAGGAAGACCGGACCCTGAAGAGCCTCCGGCCCGAACTGTTCAGGGCTACAATTCTTTCAGGCAGACCTTCCTGATTAAATGAATATTTCATCACTTTGTACAGCAAGGTATCCTCACCCTGTTTCTTGTAATAAATTTCTCTGGAGACAAGAGTATCACTGTTATATTCATAAACCACCCTGCGATCAAGTTTCTCATCAACAAAATGCTCTGTACGGACCAGCAGCATGCTGTCATAGAAATGCCAGCGATAATGTCCTGGATAACGCGTCTCCCAGTCAAAATCAATATCGGTATGGAGACGCCCGAGGGAGTCATAAATCTTCTGGTTAACGGCACTGAACTGATTCGTCCTTTCACCGTTCTCAACAATGTACCGGCTGGTAACAGTTACCCTGTAAACATTCGAAGGTTTTATGCCTTGAGAATGGCTTAAGAGAGGAAGGAAGCCAAATAATAATATAAGAACTGACATTGCAAAACATCTGCTTTGCTTGCCGGAAAATGGTGATTTCATCCTATTTATTCTGTTTGTTTAATAAATCGTTCACAGGGTTCCTTAAAAGTAAATCAAAACCAGGGAGATCATAGCATTCACTGAATATAAGTCAAGAACAGGGGTTTACATCAATGTAACGCAATGTCAAATATAGTAAAAGATGAACAAATCAATAGTATCTGGCAGTTTTTGATCTTACCTCCCCCCGGGTGAGACAAAACGTGTTCTTAATTCAGAGATAAATGACCTATATTCACAGTAAAATCGTCACCATACTCATAGAAGAACCTTATAGTATTTAGTATAACCTTCACCAGTTTTATGAGACTGATTAACTTTATCGAAAGCTATTTCTGGGTCTTCCTTATAGCAGGTATTATAATGGGTCTGAGCTATCCGTATTATAGCGATTTTTTTTTGACGCTGCTAAAACCTCTGTTGATGCTGATGCTGCTTCTGGTATTCCTTAAAACCGATTTCTACCACATTGTCAGACAAATCAGGGATTACAGGCTGATGTCATACCTTGCCTGCACATTTTTGATTATTATACCGCTGATACTTTTTGCTATCATCAGCCTTTTCAGCAATGAACTGGCAATCGGAATACTTCTGCTTACGGCTATGCCTGCTGGTGTATCAACTCCTTCGCTAACGGACATATTAAAGGGCAATATCGCACTTTCGTCGGGCATCGCTATCCTGACTTCTATGCTGGCTCCATTCACCGTACCACTGTTATTCAGGCTGGTAAACTACGATACCCCTGATATGAATTCACTGAATATGTTTACCGACCTGGCTGTAATGGTATTTATTCCTCTTGCAGCCTCACAGCTACTCAAAAAGCTTCTTCCTGTGATGATTTACAGGATAAAAACCGGTTTTACCGCTGTAAACATAATGATCATTCTCATTATGGTATACGCTTCAATAGGGTCGCAGCGGGGATTCATTACAGGGGATCCCGTAAGCATCCTGTTAAAGATATCTTTTCTTTATGTAGTATACATTGTATTGCATGCCGCAGGTTATTTTATAGCTCCGGGACAGGACAGGCAAAGCAGGATAGCTGTTACGATCAGTTCGGCATACAGGAATAATGGTATGGCTATAGTGCTGGCGGCTATCTATTTTGAACCATCAGTACTGGTTCTTGTGGTTCTTTCTGAATTTCCATGGAGCACCCTGCTGGCGCCATTCAGGAGGATAATGAAGTATCTATAAATTACACAGTAAGAATGCAACGGATAATTGCGAAATGTTGCCCGAAGCCGTTACTTCAAATGAACTTAAAAAGAAGAAATCATGGTTATAATATATTCTTATGGCTGGGCTGTAGTTCTGGCTTTTATCACAATGCTCTGCTGGGGTTCATGGCCAAACACCCAGAAACTTGCTTCTAAAGAATGGCCCTTCCAGCTTTTCTACTGGGATTATGCGATGGGAGTCCTCCTTCTTTCCCTGTTACTTGCTTTTACCGCCGGAAGCACAGGGGCCGGGGGGCGCAGCTTTATTTCCGATCTATTGCAGGCTGATGCATCTGCTCTCAGATCAGCATTTCTGGGAGGTGTACTTTTCAATATAGCCAACCTTCTTGTGGTTGCAGCTATTGCCATTGCAGGGATGGCAGTGGCCTTTCCCATCGGTGTCGGCCTTTCACTTGCTCTGGGAGTAATTGTAAATTACATCGCCACCCCGCTGGGCAATCCAATGTTTATTTTTACCGGTGTTACTTTTGTTGCCATCGCCATTGTTCTGGATGCCATTGCATACAGGAAGCTCCCGGGAAAGACCGAATCACCGGCCAAGGGGATTGTCATTTCGCTTCTGGCAGGTATAATGATGGGTTTTTTCTACCGGTTTGTAGCGGCATCAATGGCGAGCGACTTTGTCAATCCTGAAGCAGGAAGACTTACTCCCTTCACTGCTTCGGTGGTTTTTTCCATCGGATTGCTGATTTCCAACTTCCTTTGGAATTCTATCTTTATGTATAAACCCCTTACCGGGGAAAAAGTCACATATAGCGATTATATCCGTAAGGGTGACAGCAGGCCTCATCTTTATCGGCGTACTGGGAGGAGCGATCTGGAGCCTGGGTTTCACCCTCAATATCATTGCCGCTGAACAGGCAGGATTTGCAATCTCTTATGGACTGGGGCAGGGATCAACGCTTGTGGCAGCACTTTGGGGAGTGTTCATATGGAAAGAGTTTAAAGGTGCCAAAAGTGTGACTGGCCTGCTGACTGCAATGTTTCTGTTTTTTATAGTGGGACTGGGACTGATAATTGCGGCACGGCTCTATTAAATTCAATAACACAACACTTAAAAGGTGACCCATCTGCAAAAAATAATAAGAGATCCCAATCCCACCAATGTCGTAAATTTCAGGTATCTAACAGTAAAACGGTCAGTTTTTTCTGGTGCCGGCTATTACAAGTGCCTGTAGAGTTCCCAGCCAAGGTAGTTGTCCACTGCCTCTTCGATTACTGATGCCACATTGCCGCGGGTCATAGCAACATGGTGTTCGAAGCCGTTCCTGCAGATGAATTTCAGGAGCTGCTGCAGGTTATCTACTTTGGAGACTGCAATGCCGCCGTCCATCCCGTAGGGATCGCCTGTGAATTCGCCCTCTCCCAGGTAAGACTTTATCAGTCCGGCTGTATCATCTGTCGAGATCCTGAAAAAGGAGAAGGGACCCGGGGCGACTTTCCCCTTGATGGCGCCGAAAGTGTCTTCGTGACCCAGAACAGTTCCAAGTACGTCAAGGGTTGATATCTCAAGATCGCTTTGCATGAAGCTTTTGGGATAATTGCTGCAGTGGGTGCAGACACACATGTTGCGGTCGGCGCCAAAGTTGTTGTTCCAGTCCAAAATCGCCGGAGGATTTCCTGAAGCAAGCAGCAGTGCATACATGGAGATCACCCCGGCTACATCGACCTCGCACGCGCTGGGGAGAAACCTCTCCCCCATCATACTCATTGTTACACACGTAGCGCAGCCGAAGTTCTTCTGCACCGAATCCCAGCACTGGATGGCAGTAGCATCAATCTGGTTATCATCAACCCACCTGTCCACAGCAAGGCTGAAAGCGGCCTGCCTCTCCACCTGCTCCTGCCTTATCCTCTGGGGTATAGTGCCGTACTCCCGTATCTCTTCAAGCTTCCTTTTCATCTCGGGAGATCCAGGAGTAAACTTTTCAGCGGAAGCGAATATCTCGGAAAGGTCCACCGGCAGGACTGTGATGCCATATGCCTGAAGCAGCTTCTCACTATGGCGCATTGTCTGGAATGCACCGGGGCGCGCTCCTATCGCACCTATCCTTGCACTGCCGAGTCCGTTCACCACCCGGCACACACCTGCAAAATATTCCAGGTCTTTATCAAACAACTCGCTTTCAAGGGGATAGGTGTGGTAGGTGGTGTCAGTGAACGGTATCCCGTACTGGTACAGGTTGTTGCATACCGAGATCTTGCCGCAAAAGGCATCGCGGCGGCTTTTGACATCAACCTTGTCGTTATCGTCGTCGCATGCCTGTATAAGCACCGGCACGTCAAGCTTTGAAAGGTTGAGTGTGTTGATCACACCCAGCTCGTCGCCGAAATTGGGCAATACTAAAATCACCCCGTCAATTATGTCGCGGTTCTGCCTGAAGAGCGTGGCACATTTCTGCGCATCCTGAAAGGTCTCTATATTGCCTGTCGGGGTCTCGCCGGCAGGCAGTATTACATTCCGGTGGCCCGACTTTTCAATCTTTTCAAGCAGCACCCTGCGTGCCTCTACGGCCAGCTTCGAGTTGAAGACGTTTCGGGTAGCAACGATAAGTCCGAATGTAAGTTCCTTTTTGTAAGCCATGGTCAGATATTTTATAATTAGAAAAAGTATTGTTCAGTTAATTATACCTCTATAATTCTCCATAAGAGCGCAAACCACAACGGCATCATGATGATGCATCCATCCCGGTAATAACCAGTCAGCAGCAAAAACTCACCAACGGCGGCACCCCGCCAAACAACTCACATCCAATCAGTTGGCACAAACATAAACTACAACGGAAGCAGGATGTGAACTGAGTGCCTGCTATTCTGTGGCACCTGCCAGTGCTTGTCTTACCGCGTTTTTCCATCCCCCGTACAGGTCCGCCACAACTTCAGGCGGCATTGAGCTCTCTATCACCTCGCCGCTTCTCAGCTTTTCAAGCTCATCGGTTGTCTCCCACCAGTCCGCCGACAAGCCGGCAGCAAGCGTCACGCCAAGTGCAGATCCCTCACTGGTAAAGCTCCTGTTTATCCTGCCGCCGATGATGGCACCCTGGAACTTCATCAGGAAGTCATTCTTTACCGGTCCCCCGTCAACCCTCAGCTCGATATCATCAATTCCTGCCCCCTCCTTCATAAGGTCGACCAGGTCCTTCACCTGGTAGGCGATAGATTCCAGCGCAGCCCTTACCACATGGGCCTTACGGGTGCGGAAGCTCATGCCGCTGATCATCGCCCTTGCCCTGTGGTTCCAGTAGGGCGCACCCAGTCCCGCAAAAGCGGGAACAAGATATACCCCCTCTGTTGAATCGACCGAGGCAGCGATCTCTGCTGTCTCTTCAACCGAACCGACAAGCTGCAGGTCATCCCGAAGCCATTTGATTGCTGAGCCGGTTGAGTGAATATTACCTTCAAAAACGTAAGCTACCGATCCTTTAACGCCATACCCTATCGATGTTACCAGTCCCCGCGGAGCCGGCAGCGGTTTTGTGCCTGTATTCATCATGATAGAGGAGCCGGTGCCGTAGGTGGCCTTGGTCATTCCCGGACTGAAGCAGAGCTGTCCGAAAAGTGCTGCATGTGAATCACCCATCACACCGGTGATCGTTACCGGCCGGCTGAAAGTCCCCGCTCCAGTCGTTTCTCCGAACCGGTGATCGGAAAAGCACACTTCAGGGGCCATCGACAGCGGTATCCCCAGCTCATCCATTATTTCGCCATCCCACGAAAGCGTGTTGATATTGAACAGCATGGTCCTGCAGGCATTTGAATAATCAGTAGCGTGGACCCTGCCACCGGTCAGGTTCCATATCAGCCAGGAGTCGGTGGTGCCGAAAAGCAGCTCGCCTCTGTCGGCCATTTCTCTTGTGCCGGGTACGTTGTCGAGTATCCAGCTTATTGCCGTAGCCGAAAAGTATGGGTCAATTATCAGTCCGGTCTTCTCCCTGATCCTCTCCTCCCAGCCATCCTGCCGGAGCTTTTTGCAGCGTTCCGCCCCTCTGTTGCACTGCCAGACTATGGCGTTGTAAACCGGTTTGCCGGTTTTTCTGTCCCATACCACCGCCGTCTCCCGCTGGTTGGTAACGGCCAGTGCCGCGATAACCATTTCAGGCTGACCGGAGATTATTTCGTCTATCACCCCGAGCGTGTTTGACATTATCTCTTCGGCATCGTGTTCAACCCATCCGGTTCGGGGGTATATCTGCGCATGCTCCTTCGACAGCCTTGCCACGACACTGGCATTACGGTCAAATAACACCGCCTTGGTGGCCGATGTGCTCTGGTCGATCGCTAATATTACAGGTTTGCTCATTTTTCTATGGTTATAACTTTGATCTGATCAGAGTTTTTTAGTTTTGGTCTTGACAGTGGATTGGGTTTTAGAAGTGGATTGGGTTTTAACAGTGGATTGGGTTTTAGAAGTGGATTGGGTTTGGTTAGATCGTTTAGCCTACTCAGTCTTAGCGTTCAGCTTCTCTATCACCACCGCGAGGAGGATCACGAAGCCTTTTACCACCTGCTGCCAGAAGGGCGAAACGTTAAGTAGCACCAGTCCGTTATTCAGAACCC
>SLKJ01000123.1 GCA_007134675.1 Bacteroidales bacterium | reverse complement strand
ACCAATAACCCAAATACCAATAACCCAAATACCAATAACCCAAATACCAATAACCCAAATACCAATAACCCAAATACCAATAACCCAAATACCAATAACCCAAATACCAATAACCCAAATAATATCAACCCAAATAATATCAACCCAAATAATATCAACCTAAATAATAATAAGCCAGGCTTTTTCAAAGAAAATCCTTCAGATAATAGTTCAGATCCCTTTGCAAAAGCCGATTCCCTTTCAGGACTGTACCATACAATCAGTCCCGGTGATAAATACCGGCGTATGATACTTAAGGCTGAATGGGCTGCGGAATATAAGCAATATGATAAAGCAATAAGATTCTTTGAAAGAGCTGCTGAATTGAAGCCGCTCGAAACGATTCCGCGAAAGCGGATAAATGAAATTAATTCAATGCTGGGACGTGACAGAAGAAATATTCTCTTCCCGGGGATAGATTTTGACAAGTCATCTGCATTGATACAGGTCCTTTTGCTTGTTATAATCTATTCAATCATATCAATGATCATTCTGCTTGTAGTTATTCTGTTTAACCGCAACAAGATGGAAAAAGAGGCCGGTACAAGGCAGGAGCTCAAAGAGAAATACCAGACTTTGCTTATGGATTACCTCTTTGATGAAGAGGAATTTACCGAGGTCCCTGCGAAAATAGACAAAATAGCTGCCGACAGATTCAAAAGGAATATCTTACTGGAAGAAATGAAAAGCCTGATTGTTAATCTTTCGGGAGATGCAGCTGAAAAAATGCGCGTACTTTATCATAGGATGAACCTGTCAGATGATTCAAAGATTAAAGCATTCAGTAGAAAATGGCATGTGAAAATAATGGGTTTCCGGGAACTTGCTTTTATGAATATTAAAGATTCAAATGAAGAGATTATCAGATGTCTGCATAGTAATAACAGCCTGCTCAGGGTAGAAGCCCAGCTTGCCCTGGTCCGTCTTAACGATAACGACAGGTTCTCTTTCCTGGATCATCTGCAGAGGCCATTTACAAAATGGGAGCAGATGAATGTTCATGAAATGATAGTTTCCCACAACCTTGAAGTTCCGGATTTTGAAAGATGGCTTGTATCCGACAACAGGACTGTTGTTCTTTTTTCATTACGAATGATCAAGGTATTCAAACAAAAAAAGGCCTGGAATAAAATTGTAATCCTTTTATACTCAGAAGATCAGGAAATCAGAAACACAGCAATATTTGTCCTAGGAGAGCTCAGGATAAAAAAATCAGTACCATTTCTCAAGCATCACTACAAATATGAAGTTTATGAGAATCAACTTGAAATAGTTAAATCCCTTGGCAAAATATCCGATGAATCTTCTCTTAATTTCCTTGTTATAGTGATAGACAAAGAGGAGGATGTGCAGTTACAGATTGAAGCAGCAAAAGCACTTCGTGATATGGGTGAAAATGGTGAAAAAGCCCTTCAGAAGTTAATGACATCTGACTACAAGAATTATATGATCATTATAAAACACGTACTGGATAAACGTATCTGATATGCAGCAAATATTTGAAATACTTGGATGGTTTTTAACCCACATCGTTCTGATTATAACTATTTCTATCTTCGTGGCATACATGCTTCTAGCGGTGTTTTCGGCAATTACCCTTCGTATTTACCTGAGAAAAAACAGTTATGTTGACTACAATTCCATAATCCTGGCACCTCTTACTCCTTCAATATCAGTCGTTGCACCAGCGTTCAATGAGTCAAGATCAATAGTGGAAAATGTCAGGGCATTGCTCTCACTTTATTATAATAACTTTGAGGTAATTGTTGTCAATGACGGCAGTACTGACGATTCTCTTGAAAAGGTTATTCTGGCTTACGATCTGGAAAAAGTAAATTATTTCTTTGACTACAGGATACCATGTCAAAGGATCAGGGGTGTATACAAGTCGAAAAACCGCTCATTTCATAACCTCACTTTTATAGATAAAGTTAATGGAGGAAAGGCAGATGCTCTTAATGCCGGGATCAATGTATCGCGAAATCAGCTTATATGCAGTATAGATGTTGATTCAATCATGGAGCCTGATGCTCTGCTCAAAATGGTAAAACCGTTTCTCGAGGAATCTGACAAAAAGGTAATTGGTACTGGAGGTGTGGTCAGGATAGCTAACTCATGCGATATCCAGGGCGGACAGATTAAAAAGGTACACCTGCCAAAAAAATTCCTGGCCAGGGTACAGGTGCTTGAATATACTCGTGCATTTCTTATGGGGCGTATGGCCTGGTCCAGGCTTGATGGATTGCTGCTCATTTCCGGAGCGCTTGGTATGTTTGACAGGGAGACAGTAATTAACTGTGGGGGCTACAGCATTCATACAGTGGGTGAAGACATGGAACTGGTTGTCAGAATGAGGAGTTATATGGCTGAAAAAGGAGAGAAATACAAGGTTACCTACATCCCTGACCCGTTATGCTGGACAGAGGTTCCTTCCTCACTTAAAGTACTGGGTAGGCAGAGAAACCGTTGGACAAGAGGGACTGTCGAGACCCTGTTTAAACATAAGAAGATTTTCTTCCGGCCCAGATATAAAATTTTCGGAATGCTCGGTTATCCGTACTGGTTCTTTTTCGAATGGCTTGCACCTGTAGTTGAATTCTTTGCACTCTTGTTTTTTATTATTTATGCAATCTTCAGCACTCCTAACTGGCCTTTTGTTATTTTGCTTTTTACCTTTGTTTACACATTTGCTGTTTCCCTGTCTATCTGGGCGGTTCTGTTTGAAGAGATGACTTTCCACAAATATGAAAGGAAGAGGGATGTATTGAAACTGATCGGAACCGCTTTTCTGGAGCCATTTTTCTATCATCCCCTCACCGTAATATGGGCGGTCAAAGGAAACTGGGACTATATAAGAGGAAAGAAGGGGTGGGGCAAAATGGACCGCGAAGGTTTCAATGACTCTTCAGATGGTCGCCGTAAATAAACTATTGTAGTTATGTTTAATCCGGCTTAACCAAATACTAACTATCTGATTATAGTGTTTTTGACTCTTTATTTGAATTTTTAAAACCATATTAAATCATATAATCAGCATATGATTCGCAAAATCAGTGAATATATTTTAAAAATCTGGGGCTGGACAATTGTAGGAAAGATACCCGTGGAGAAAAAGTATATTATAATTGTTGCACCTCACACAAGTAACTGGGATTATGTTGTCGGACAATTGTTTTACTTCTGTCACGGGATGAAAGCTAAAGTTATGATTAAGAAAGAACTTTTTTATTTTCCCCTTGGAATATTATTACGGTCGTTTGGAGGTATACCGGTTGACAGGCACCATAAAACCGATATAGTTGACCAGATGATAAGGCAATTTGAGATAAACGATTCGTTTGTACTGACAATTACCCCTGAAGGGACAAGAAATAAGGTAAGAGAGTGGAAAACCGGGTTCCACAGAATCGCTATTGGTGCAAATGTTCCTGTACTCCTTGGTTTTTTTGACTATAAAAGAAAACTGGTTGGTACTGACGAGTTAATTTATATGTCAGGCAATCTGGATGCGGATATGAAGAGGATAAAAGAATTTTACAGAAATATACATCCAAAGTTTCCGGAGAACTTCTCTGTTGGAGATATTGATCATTAGAAATAATCAGTCTGCCATTACTTTGCCAAACTCCGTTTTAACACGGAATTATTCCAAACCCGTTTTTTCAATTACAGAATAGTAAATATAACGAATATGAATATTTGTCAGAATCTTTCTGTTTCGGCAAAGAAAAAGGCACACTCTCTGGCAGCATTTTGATCGCTGTCTGAGGCATGAACGGCATTTTCCCTCATTGAAATTCCGAAAAGTTTCCTTACGGTGCCGTGATCTGCTTTAGCAGGGTCAGTATTTCCTATGAGCCGGCGCAGGTCAGCTACTGCATTCTCCTTTTCAAGAATGGCAACAACTATGGGATCGGATGACATCATTTCAACAAGTGGATCATAAAAAACCTTCCCCTTGTGCTCAAGATAAAAAAGTTCTGTCTGCCTCCTGGTTAATCTGGTCATTTTAAGCGAGGCGATCCTGAACCCGGCCTTACTTATAATAGAAAGGATTGCTCCCGTATTATTGTCCCTGACTGAATGTGGTTTAATAATTGTTAAAGAGAGTTTACCTGCCATTGAAATTTATTTTGAAACAACTTAAGACATTTACATAATTTAATACACAATACAATGAAAATACAATAATCATACGGCTCTGTTTAAACATATGTTATCTTTTATGTTAAACTCATTACTGAGGGTTTCATATAAAAAATGTATTTTCGCAAGTGAATCAGATGATATTGCGAAACCGGTTAAAAGTAACAAAATTTTGGATTCTATCAAATTGCAAAATAACAAGGTGTTAATACGACGCCTTTCTGAAGCAGAAAAAATTGTACTGGTCAGTCATGTAAATCCTGACGGAGACGCAATAGGATCTGCCCTGGCCATTCATCACTATTTGAAGAACTTCGGAAAGACCAGCCATGTTATTATGCCAAATGATTATCCTGATTTTCTTAAATGGCTTCCTGGCAGTGAGGAAGTAATAATCTTTACACTGAATGAAACTGAAGCAAAATATGTCCTGGCCGACTCTGATTTTATTTTTCTTCTTGACTTTAACAACCCCGAGCGGGCAGGCAAAATAAAAGATCTTATCAACCGCGGAAAGGTCTTTAAAGTTATGATAGATCACCATCCAAATCCATCGGAATTTGCTGACATAGCTTATTGTGATATATTGTCAAGTTCTACCGCTGAACTGGTTTTCAGGTTTATTGAAATGGCTGGAAATCCTGAACTGGTAGATAATATAATAGCTACATGCCTTTATACGGGAATTATGTCTGATACAGGATCTTTTAGTTACAATTCATCCCAACCTGAAACTTACAGAGTTTTATCTGAACTGTTAAAAAAAGGAATTGACAAGGATTATATATATTCGATGGTATATGATAACTTCTCTGAAGACAGATTAAAGCTTCTTGGCTATTGCCTTGACAGAAAAATGACTGTTTTGGCGGACTACAAAACAGCATACATAAGTCTTACAATAAAAGAAAAAAAACAATATAACTATACCCGGGGAGACGCAGAAGGTTTTGTTAACTATCCATTATCGATTAAAGGGATTAATTTCGTTGCTTTTTTTATGGAAAATGATGATCATGTCAAAATATCATTCCGCTCAAAAGGGAAATTTGATACTAATGATTTTGCCTTTAAAAATTTTAACGGTGGCGGACATATGAATGCTTCCGGAGGAGAGTCAAAACTGAGCCTTGATGATACAATAAATAAATTTATTTCACTGTTACCAGATATACACGTAGATTAAGAAATAATAATTTTCCTGATTTTGGAAGCTAAGATAAACCGATCACATCTTATTCTCCTGGCAGTTATAACCCTGGTGATATACTCCTGTAAAGGGAAGGAGTCAGGTGAGCACAGTACTGAATCCGAAGTAAGCAAAGAGGATCTGGTCAGGGCAAACCAGTTTCTTGCCGGCAAGGATATGGAGCTTATACAGGCATATGTGAATCGACGAAACTGGAAAATGCAATATACCGGAACCGGACTTGGGTATCAGATATATGAACATGGTACCGGAGATAAAGTTGAACGGGGAGGTTTTGTTACAATTGAGTATACTGTCAGCCTGCTTGACGGCACTATTTGTTACAGTTCAGAAGAAGACGGCCTCAAAACTTTCAGGGTTGGTCAGGGGGGTGTGGAAGCCGGGCTTGAAGAAGGTGTACAGTTGCTAAGGGAGGGTGACAGGGCAAGGTTTATTATTCCCCCTTTTCTGGCACATGGGCTTATTGGAGACCAGAACAGAATACCACCCCGGTCAGTGTTGATATACGAGGTTGAAGTTGTAAAAACCTCACCAGGAAAATGAACTAATTTTGTGTGATGCCAGCAAAATCAGACAGGCACCGAAACAGGTTGTTATTACTACTCTTGTCCGGTATATTACTTGCGGATATTACAGGCTGCAGTTTTTCGGATGAATATCCCGGATTCACAAAAACCGGTTCGGGTATATATTACAGACTGAATATTATTGGCCAGGGAGAGCTTAATCCTTTACCAGGTAACTATATAACAGTTGATCTTGTTTACAGCACTATTGATGACTCTGTATTCTTCGAAGCCAGAAGAGAATTCCAGCTCGAACATCCCTCTTTTAAGGGTTCGGTTGAAGAGTGTTTTGCAATGATGAGAATTGGTGATGAAGCTGAATTTATTGTTAATTCATATGATTTTTTTAACAAAACTCTTGATGTCGAAACGCCCCGGTTTTTAGAGGGAGCAGATCACTTTAAGATTTTTGTCAGGATGCTTGATATCCAAACCTGCCAGTCGTTTAATCGTGAAAACCAGGGATTTATAAGCTGGATTGAAGGTTTTGACGAATATGAAAGGTTCAGGCTTGATAGTTTTATCAACAAGGAAAAAATTGAAATTGAACCGGATGGTTATGGGCTATATTTCATCCATAAAAGAGAGGGTGCGGGAATAAAGGTTGAAACCGGCCGTACTGTTGAAATTCATTATGAGGGGAGATTTCTTGATGGTAAATTATTTGATTCAACCAGAAAAAGAGGTGAGGTTTTTGAATTTGTTTATGGTCATGAATTACAGCTAATTGAGGGACTTGAGAAAGCAGTTGGCTTAATGCGGGAAGGAGGGAAGGCTCTTGTCATCATACCGTCGGATCTTGCATTTGGAAGTCATGGTTCATCTACCGGTATAATCCCACCTTACACATCTGTAGTCTACGAGGTTGAGATTTTATCTGTCAGATAACAATTTACATTAGAAAAAAAACGTTTTATTATTTATAGCCCAATGATAATAATAATAATCCCAAGTTAATCCTAATAACAGAAATTATGCATAAAAAAAGATCTTTTACTACAGCATTTATTCTCTTGTTTCTTGTCGTGATCATATTAACTAAATGTAAAGTTGAAGACGACAGGGCGGGGCAAGAACAGCAGAACCTGCAGCAATACCTTGAACTACAAGGCTACACAGATGTTGAGCCAACAGTCAGCGGCCTGTATCACGTTGTTATGCAAGAGGGAGAAGGTGAAAGTCCTGTCGAATCGGACTTGATTAACATTGAATATGTTGGATCCCTGGTCGATGGAAATGTTTTTGAAACAACCAACTATGATTTGGCTGTATCAAGAGGGATCAGCCGTGAAGATAAAATATACGGACCTGCAAGATTCCGGTTAAGTAGTATTGGAATTCAGGGACTGAGAGAAGGCATTAAGCTAATGAAAGAGGGTGGTACATCAAGGATTATTATACCTTCAAACCTGGCCTTTGGCTCACAAGATTTCGGTATAATACCTCCCTACTCAACTCTTATATATGATGTTGACTTATTGGATGTTATAAGTGATCCGGTTGAGCATGAAGAGGCTTTGCTAAATCAATTTCTGGAGGATAATGATATAACTGATGCACCAACTGAATCCGGAATTTATTACCTGGAATCAGTAGCAGGTACTGGTGATCTTCCGGCTAATGATGCCACCATTACGCTGCTATACAGGGGGTATCTTCTTGATGGGAGGCTTTTTAGTGAGGCTCCAATGGCTGATCCTTTTGTATTAAGCCTGGATTCCTCCTTCAATATTATTCCCGGGTTTTTGGAAGGAATTAAAAAAATGAGGGAAGACGGAAAAGCAATGTTTATAATTCCATGGTATCTCGGCTATGGATCAGAAGGTTCAGATGAAGGAATAATTCCTCCTTACTCCACGCTTGTTTTTGAAGTGGATGTATTAAGTATTCAATAAATAAAATCAATATTCAAGCAGAATGTATTTAACCATATGACAAGAATTAAAGTCTTAAAGTATTTTGTGCCGGTCCTGATCCTTTTTTTCGCCTTTTCCTGTGATAGCGACAGCGATCACCTGCAAAAGGAAAAAGAGATGCGGCTGCTTCAGCAATATCTTGAAGCCAGAAACATCACAGTTGAACCTGAAAGCAGCGGACTTTATTTTATTTCGGTTGATGAAGGGACAGGGGGCAAGCCGGAAAGGAATCACTGGGTGATATTTCGTTACACGGCAAAAACAATCAACGATAATGTATTCGACACAACAGACGAAACAGTTGCAAGGATTAATAATATTTATTCTTCATCAGTCATTTACGGGGATAAAAGAATGATGATTGAGTCTGTAAATATTGCCGGTGTGCGCGAAGGACTGACGATGATGAAGGAGGGTGGAATTGCCAAACTGATAATACCATCTCATCTGGGTTATGGCAGTTCCCGTGTAGGTATTCTACCTCCCTACTCATCACTGATTTATGATATTGAGCTTATAAAGGTTATTACAGATCCTGCTGCTTATGAGAAAGAAATTATTGAAAAATACATTGCAATGTATGCGGATTCCACCCATCTTGAAGTAAAGGAGATGGAAAGCGGATTGTTTTATATAGAAATAACCGAAGGAACCGGTGATAAATTCCCCGAGGAGGATGACTATGTAAGCGTTTATTACAAGGGAACACTTACAGATGGAAGAGTCTTTGATTCAAATATTGGCGGACCATCTTTCGACTTTACCATAGGAGCAGGCCGGACAATCATGGGCTTTGAAGAAGGAATCAGACTGATGAAAACAGAGGGTAAGTCCAGATTAGTAGTCCCCTCATCCCTTGGCTACGGTGCAGTGGGGTCAGGAGATCTGATTCCAGGGTTTACACCACTTGTTTTTGATGTTGAGCTAACTGATATCCGTTAGAACTTATTTCCTGTCGACTGACTGGATTATGAAGATGGCCGGACGTTTATGTATGTCCGGCTTATTCTTTGCCCACTGAGAGACCGAACGGGTAGATATGAACTCTGATTCAAGGGTGATGTCGGATGCGATGCATAAAAGGGTGGAAGATTTACAAACCGATGTTATCGCATCGATAACCTGCATATTACGGAATGGTGTTTCCATAATTATCTGAGAGTATCCTTTTAAATAGGATTCCTGTTCCAGTTTTTTCAGATATTTCTTTCTCTCATCACTCCTGACAGGCAGATATCCGTGAAAAGTGAAATTCTGACCATTCAGGCCCGAAGCCATCAGTGCAAGGATTATTGATGATGGGCCGGAAAGTGGAATAACTCTTATTCCGGACTTATGGGCAAGTGCGGTGATCTGGGCTCCGGGATCGGCAATACAGGGAACCCCGGCTTCAGAAAGCAACCCCGTATCAAATCCGGATTGTGCGTATTTAAGAAACCCTGATACCTCATTCTCATCTGTATATTTATTAAGTTCCATAAAACATATGTCATCTATTGGTACTGATGAACATGTCTTCTTAATAAAACGCCTTGCAGTCCTTATGTCTTCAACAATGTAATGTCTTAGCCTGTTTAAGACATCAAAAACTGATGCGGGAAGTACTTCAGCAGGAAGAGTATTTCCCAGAACAGTCGGAACAAGGTAAAGGTCTCCCTTCATGTAATTAAATTCATCTATACCGCAATACAGAAATCATGTACTGTGTCATCTGTATGGCCATGTTTTGATTTCTGAAAAAATATCCGGTAAAATTAACAAACTCTGGTTAATATTAATCCCGATGAATATGATATAATGTTTAGATATTATTTATAAAAAATGCATCTTTGCGTATCATGAAGGTTTCTTCAACTGTTTTTAATACTTCGATAAACTACATTATAAATTGAGAATAACATTCTTAGGAACGGGAACTTCACAAGGTGTACCGGTAATAGCATGTCCCTGCCCGGTATGCCAATCAGACAACGAAAAGGACAAGCGCTTGAGGACATCTGTTTTTATTGAGGAGGGGAAAAAAAATATAATAATTGACACTGGTCCTGATTTCAGGCAACAAATGCTGAGAGAAAATATAAAGGAGCTCGATGCAATTTTATATACACATGAACATAAAGACCATATTGCCGGACTTGATGATGTACGTGCGTTTAATTTTGTAAATCAGCGCCCTGTTGACGTATTTCTTGAAGAACGGGTCATACCTGCCATAAAAAGAGAGTTCTCCTATATTTTTGCTGAAAACAAGTATCCAGGTATCCCTCAGGTAAACCTGAATAAAATAGATAATTTTACTTTTGAGGCTGTGGGAATTAAAATAATTCCGATCAGGGCGTTTCACTACAGATTGCCTGTACTTGGTTTCAGAATAAAAGACTTTACATATATTACAGATGCAAATTACCTTCCGGAGGAAGAGAAAGAAAAGATCATCGGAAGCCAGTTCATAGTTATCAATGCGTTGCGAAAGCAAAAGCATATTTCTCATTTTACATTGCAGGAAGCCGTAAAACTCATCAATGAATTTGGTCCGCGAAGAGGTTATATCACACATATAAGTCACCAGATGGGCCTGCACGAAGAGGTGCAAAAAGAATTACCCCATAATATTCTTCTTGCTTATGACGGGTTAAGAATAGATATCCAGTAACTAAGATACATGAACAGGTTCAATAAGAGTGACGAATATCATTAAAACTTTCATTTAAAATAGTCAAATTTACATAACTTTACATTCTAAACAATAATTTAAATAAACGCCTGTCAGACAATGGATTTAATGGATAGAATAAAAAGTAATGCCAGACAATATAAGAAGCGTATTGTATTACCGGAAGGAACTGAAGAGAGAACATTAAGAGCAGCAGATATTCTGACAGGTGAAAAAATCGCGGAGATAATACTTCTGGGCAATCCGGAAAAAGTATTATCGGAGGCAGGGAAGCTTAGTCTCAGCCATATTGGTAAAACAACCATAATTGATCCGCTGATCCATCCCGACAAAAATAAATATGTTAAAATGATGGTTGAGCTGCGAAAACATAAAGGGCTTACCTGGACGGATGCAAAAAAGCTGATTGAAGACCCTCTTTATCTGGCCACTTTGATGATAAAAGCAGGTGATGCTGACGGTGAGGTTGCAGGTGCCATAAATTCAACCGGGGATGTACTTCGACCGGCCTTTCAATTTGTAAAGACCATGCCCGGTATAAGTGTAGTATCCGGTGCATTTATTATGATATTAAAAGATAAGGAGTTTGGTGAAGACGGATTGATGGTTTTTGCCGATTGTGCCGTACACCCTGACCCTACAGAATCAGAACTGGCTGAAATAGCCGTTGCTACTGCAGGTACTACGAGGGCTATTGCAGGTATTGAGCCCAGGATAGCAATGCTCAGTTTCAGCACCAAAGGAAGTGCGAAACATCCGATGGTAGATAAAGTGGTAAATGCCACCCGGCTTGCCGCAGAAATGGCTCCAGATCTGCAGATAGACGGTGATTTTCAGGCTGATGCTGCTATCATTGAAAAAATAGGACAGAGCAAAGCTCCCGGAAGCAGTATAGCAGGGAGGGCTAATGTCCTTATATTTCCAAATCTTGAATGCGGGAATATTGCCTATAAACTGGTTCAAAGGCTGGCGCATGCGGAAGCAATAGGACCGATATTACAGGGTATGGCTGCACCAATCAATGATCTTTCACGGGGATGTTCTGTGAGTGATATAGTAAATCTGGTTGCAATTACTGCAAATCAGGCTGCTGGGAAATAACAGAATAACTTTAAAAAATCTGAAAAATGGCTCAGGTAAAAGTCGAACCAATAGAACAATATGGTCTGAGTAAAAAAGACAGGCCTAAGACACTATTTTCAAGGGTAGGTATAGTTGGCTGTGGAAGCGTGGGACAGGTAATTGCACGGATAATAAGCTGCAGGGGTATTGAAGTTGTTTTTATTGAGTTGTCCGAACAACTTATAAGACAGGCTCTGGATTCCATAGACTGCCAGCTGGAACGGATGATACAGCGCTGGGGAATGACACCCGGAGAAAAAAGAGGTATCATGTCAAGGATAAGAGGTACCCTTAATTATGAAGATCTTTCTGATTGTGACCTTGTAATTGAGGCAATCCTTTCCAAAACCAGGGAAGACAGTGTCGGTGTGCGTAAGGAGGTGTTCCGACGGATTGAAAAATTTGTCACTTCTGAAACCATAATAGCCACTAATTCAACCACCCTGGTAGTTACTGAATTATCTTCCGAGCTTGAACATAAGGAACGGTGCGTAAGCCTGCATTTTTCCACAACAACTCCCGACTCCGGTATACTTGAAGTCGCAAGGGGGTTGTATACTTCGGATGATGCATATGACAAAGTGCTTACCTTTGGTAAGCTTCTCAGCAGAATAGTTATTCCGGTTGAAGAATCTCCAGGGTTAATCAGTGTCAGGTTACTTGTTGTACTTATTAACGAAGCATGCCATATACTCGTTGAAAATGTCTCTAACAAAGAAAATATTGATCTTGCCCTGAGCAGTAGTCTGGGGATCAAGCAAGGCCCCTTTGAGATGGCAGACCGGATCGGTCTGGACAGGGTGTTACGTTATATGAATAACCTTTACAGTGAATTTGGCGATTTACGCTATAACGCTAATCCCGTAATCAAGAAACTCGTACGAGCTAATCAGCTGGGGAGAAAGACCCGAAAGGGATTCTATGAATATGATGAAAACGGTAACCGAATAAAACCCAGCGCCCTGATTTAATATATATGGTTTTATCCTTATTCAGTACATACCGGAATAAGGGTTCAGTTACTGAGTTTAAATTAAAATAATCAAAAAGCCACACCAGATGAAGATAATGGTTTTGAACTGCGGAAGTTCTTCGATAAAATACCAACTTTTTAATATGGAAAGTAAAGAAGTACTTGCCAAAGGAGTTTTGGAAAAAATCGGATTACAGGGATCTTTTATAAAACATGAAAAGGAATCAGGGGAGAAGTGCAGATTTGAAGGCGAAGTACTGGATCATCAGGTTGGAATTGAATACATACTTGGAGTGCTGACAAGTAAAAAGCATGGATGCATTAAAAGTCTTGAGGAGATCGATGCCGTAGGACACAGGGTTGTACAGGGCGGGGAAAAATTCAAGGACAGTGTTTTTATAGATGAAGCGGTTTTGAATGAAATTGAAAAATACTGTGATCTTGCCCCCTTGCATAACCCTGCAAACCTTAAAGGTATTATTGCGATGCGTACACTCATTCCCGGGATAAGACAGGTTGCCGTATTTGACACCTCCTTTCACCAGACAATGCCTGACTATGCCTACATGTATGGCATCCCCTATTCGCTATATACTAAATACGGGATCAGACGGTACGGATTTCATGGAACAAGTCACCGTTTTGTTGCAAAAAAAGCCTGTGAGTTTCTTGGTGTTGACATTGAAAAACAAAGGATTATCTCCTGCCACCTGGGTAACGGAGCTTCGGTAACCGCTATCAACAAAGGCAGATCTGTTGATACCTCAATGGGATTAACACCGGTGGAGGGCCTGATAATGGGCACAAGGACAGGCGACCTGGACCTTGGGGTCCTTACCTATATTATTGATAAGGAAGAGATTCCCTTAAGTTCAGTCAACACTCTGATAAACAAGCAGAGTGGAATGCTTGGTGTAACCGGGATATCATCAGACATGAGAGAGATTGAACTTGAGGCTGAAAAAGGCAATAAACGTGCAACCCTGGGACTACAGATTTATGACTACAGGGTCAAAAAGTATATAGGTGCCTATGCTGCTGTTCTGGGCGGTGTTGATATACTGATATTTACAGGAGGTATTGGTGAGAATGCAGACACGACCCGCAGGGGTGTCGCTTCTGATTTGGGATTTCTGGGACTGGAACTAGATGATACCATAAATACAGGGTTACGTGAAACAACAAAGGTAATAAGCACAAAAGACTCCAAAGGGATAATAATAGTTGTTACAACAGATGAAGAGCTGGTAATAGCTGAAGATACGCAAAAAATAATTAATGAGATGAACTAGATTGTAGTATGCAGCTATCAGAACTTGAACATATTTTTGATTTGCTTAAAGAACGTCCCAGGCAACATCTGGCTGCAGCCTGGGCAATAGATGCAAACACTATTGAAGCTGTTTCCAGAGCGGTTGATATTGGGTTTTTGGAGGCAACACTTGTAGGAGATGAGAAAACCATAAGGCAGGTCTGTGAAAATATTGGTATTGATTCAGGAAAATTCAATATTTTGCATGAGCTAACTGATACATCTGCCGTTACCAGGGCAACAGATCTTATCAACAGTCAAAAATGTAATCTTCTAATGAAAGGTAACCTCAGTACAGATAAGTACATGAGAGCAATATTAAATAAGGAAAAGGGATTAATGGATCAAGGCTCTGTACTGAGCCATGTTACAGTAATGAGAATTGCATCATACCATAAGCTGCTCATAATAGGGGATGTAGCTATTATCCCCGTTCCTGATCTAAAACAGAAGATTGCAATTGCAATATACCTTATCAATACTGCACATGCACTGGGCATTGATAAGCCTAAACTTGCGATACTGGCTGCCACCGAGCAGGTTTTACCCGGTATGCCTGCATGTACTGATGCAGCCGTTATAAGTAAAATGGCTGACAGAGGCCAGATTAAGGGAGCCATTATAGATGGCCCGCTTTCGATGGATCTTTCTATAAATAAAGAAGCAGTAAGAATTAAAACTTTTGAAAGCACAGTTGCCGGTGACGCTGATTGTATACTTTTTCCGAATATTGAATCAGGAAATGTTTTTTATAAAATAAATACCATGTTCGGTACCAGCGAACAAGCTGCTATCCTTGTAGGTGCAAGAGTACCAGCTGTACTTTCCTCAAGGGGAGACAGTGCTGCAACAAAATTGTATTCTCTTGCACTTGCTGCTATGCTGGCAAATTAGCCGGGCAGGAAAGAGGCTCCGGAAATAATCAAGCAATGGAAAATATCAGGATACTGGCAATTAATCCGGGTTCAACATCAACTAAAATAGCAGTTTACGTTAATACTAAATTTGCATTTCTCAAGAATATCAAACATTCTGCAGATGATCTTGCCGGATTTCCTAAAATAACTGACCAGTATGAATTCAGAAAAAAATTTATACTGGATGAACTAAGGGATGCGGATATTGATATAAACAGGATTAATGCAGTAATTGGCAGGGGGGGGTTGATAAAGCCAATTCAATCCGGCGTATATGAAGTCAACCATGCAATGCTTGAGGATCTCAGGAAAGGCGTGCTGGGTGAGCATGCAAGTAATCTGGGAGGTTTGATAGCTCATGATATTGCCACTTCAATACATTCTGCCCGCGCCTTTGTGGCTGATCCAGTGGTTGTTGATGAACTTAATGATGTAGCAAGGGTTGCCGGCCATCCGCTTTTTGAACGCAGATCTATTTTCCATGCTCTCAATCACAAGGCCATAGGCAGAATTTTTGCAGAATCTACTGACAGGGAGTATAATGATTTGAATCTTATAATTGCACATCTTGGCGGAGGCATATCCGTTGGTGCACATGAAAAAGGTCGTGTGATAGATGTTAACAATGCCCTTGACGGGGAAGGTCCCTTATCTCCTGAAAGATCAGGTACTTTACCTGCTGGTTGTCTGGCCAAACTATGTTTTGACGGAAAGCACACCTGGGAAGATGTGAAGAGAATTATCACCGGCCGGGGTGGATTGATGGCATATTTCAATACAAACAATGCGTATGAAATTGAGGTCAGGGCAAAAGATGGTGACCCTAAGGCCACATTGATCCAAAATGCAATGTCATACCAGATAGGTAAAGAGATCGGTGCAATGGCTTCTGTTCTGAAAGGAGAAGTAGATGCAATTATTCTCACAGGTGGTATTGCACACAACCCTGTACTTGTTTCCTATGTGAGGGATATGGTTACTTTCATTGCACCGGTTGTCATATATCCAGGTGAAGATGAAATGAAAGCGCTGGCAATGAATGTTCTAATGGTACTTACAGGAAAAATAGAGGCCAAAAAATATATCTGATTAAAATATACGTAAAAAGAAATTATACCTCTAAAGTGCTCATAACAAGGCAATCTGAATTTTTATTACCCTGTTTGAACCGGTTTATTACTATATTAAAAACTATATGAATAATCTGGCCTGGTTTTTGACGAATGTCTGCAAAATACCAGGTTATGTTATATTTTCGGTTCCCAGTTATATTATAACCAATAACATTTTTAGTTAAATGGATAAATACCTTAAAAACACCCGGATAATTGCTGTAATTATACTCTTTTTCAGCATTTTGAATTCCGGATCATATGCATTTACCGCTGACGATTATTCAAGAAATCATTTTTATGGCTCGTACATCGGTTTTGATTTTGATATGATGAGTCAGATAAATCAATTTGAAGGAACGGCATTTTTGGGTTACAGGGTATTACCGCGCCTGCACGCAGGTTTTGGGGGAAAATATCAATATTATTATAATACTCGCATGGGCAATGTTTTTGGCGCCCATATCTTTGGTCCCATGGTATTCACTGATATGATCGCGATTACCGATATGGATGAATTCCTCCCTTTCAGGTTTATTGACGGTGCCTTCTTTATTCATGCCGAAATGAATCTATTCAACTTACCTGAAAGGCATTTCTCCCGGAACAATAATGGCGAGAACCGGGATAGCAAACGGTTTTTCCGGCCTACCTGGCTGACTGGTGCCGGAATACAAAGACAGGCAGGGGTAAACAGTTATTTATACATATTGTTTATGTTTGATATATCAACACATTCCAACAAAATTTATTCAAATCCTCTTTTCCGCATTGGTATGTTATTTTAAACTCGTTCAAAGACCTACCTATTCATCATGCATGTATAAAATAAAGAAGCTCCCTTTTTGAAGGGAGCTCTTTAGATGCTGATCTGATTATATTAGGATTAAACTCTATTCAGCAGTTTTAACATTGGTGGCCTGTGGCCCTCTTTTACCATCAGAAATCTCGAACTCAACTTCCTGTCCTTCTTCCAGAACTCTGAAGCCTTCACGTTCGATACCGGTGTAATGCACAAATACATCATTTCCTTCTTCAGTTTGAATAAACCCATAACCTTTGGCTGAATCAAACCATTTTACTTTGCCTTTCATGATAAAAAAAATTAAATTAAAAAATTATATTAACGAAACATATTGCAAATATCCGATTTTTTTTTAAGCTTATCAATTATTTTGTGATAATTAACTATTAATAAAAGCTTCAATAATTTACACTAGTAACTCGAAATCTATGGTTTAAAAGATTGTTATTACTTATGTTTAAAATGACTACTACGGATACAAGTTCTAACATTCTTTATAAACAGTTTTAAGCCATAATTGTTCTTAGTAATTAAAACAAGTAAGATCAGAATTGTATCACTATTTAGAAGGCAATATTTTGGGTATTACTTTTATTAATTCCTAACTTTGCAAAGATGCATAATCAAAATCAGATTAGTATCAGCAGTTCAACCGGTTCTGCATTATCAGTTGATTCTGCATTATCAGTTGATTTCGCATTATCAGCTGGTTAACCGGATCAGAAGGCTATATAATTATGTCTTCTGTGAAATACAATGAACAAATTTTTAATTAAAGCCATTTAATAATGATTATTGAAGAGAACAAAGTTGTATCACTTACCTATGAGTTGAGAGTTAATGACGAGAAAGGTGAAGTTGTTGAAAAAGTTGAAAAAAAGGCTCCTCTGACCTTTCTTTTTGGGCGGAACAATCTGCTCCCCGATTTTGAAGCAAAAATAGATGGATTAAAAGAGGGAGACCCATTCAGTTTCATGCTTGAACCTGAAAAAGCATACGGGCAGATATCCAATGAAGCTATTGTTGATTTACCTAAAAATGTATTCGAAGTTGATGGTAAAATTGACGAAAACTTATTGAAGGAAGGCAATACCATACCTATGCAGGATAACTCCGGCAACAGGCTTAATGGTATCGTCATGGAAATAGGTGATGAATCGGTCAGGATGGACTTCAATCATCCTCTGGCTGGTGATACCCTCTATTTTAAGGGAGAAGTTGCAGAAATACGTAATGCTACTGAAGAAGAGATCAGCCATGGTCATGTTCATCAAGCCGGTCAGCAGCCATGCGGCGGAGGAGGAACCAACCCGGATGATGAAAACTGCGGTTGTGGAAAATAATGATTTCACAACCTTATTCAGGTAAGATTTTCGTTAATGTACAATCCGACAAAATCAGATGGATATATTGGTCTGTCAACCGGTATATTCATAATATCATTATGGCTCACAGGTCTTGTAGTTTTTCTGCAGCTCGATCTGGAAGTTGTTCCCTGGTATGCGGTTATACCTGCTGTTTTCATTCAGACATTCCTCTATGTTGGTCTGTTTATTACAGCGCATGATGCAATGCATGGAGTAATCTATCCGACAAACCTCAGACTGAACAATTTTATCGGTTCGCTTGCTGTATTGCTGTATGCTCTTTTTTCATATAAAAGACTTCATACCAAGCACTGGGAACATCATAAATATCCTGCAAGCAACAATGACCCAGATTACCATAATGGTAAAAACCCGGGTTACTTCAGCTGGTATTTCAGGTTCATGTTTGGATATCTGAGCTGGTGGCAGATCCTTGGAATGGCAGTGATTTTTAATATTATGCACCTGCTATTGAATGTTCCTATTGCCAATCTTGTGATATTCTGGGCATTGCCTGCCATTGCCAGTACGTGGCAGCTTTTTTATTTTGGTACCTATCTTCCGCACAGGGAGCCTGTGGGTGGATATACCAACAGGCACAACTCAACCAGCAATGATTACCCGGTATTTTTTTCTTTTATCACTTGTTACCATTTCGGTTATCATCTTGAGCACCATGAGTTTCCTTATGTTCAGTGGTGGAAACTTCCCAAAGTAAGAAGAAACTGGATGAGAGGTAAACTGGATGAGAGGTAAAAATAAAAATAGGTCTTAAAGTCAAAAAACTGCCTCAAAGAAAATCTTTGAGGCAGTTAATCATTTATCAGGCAATATTTTTACCCGGGTTCTTTACAACCCGGGGGATAAAACTGATTTAGTAAACAACAACTCTCTGAGCCCTTTCATCAGGCCTTGCAAGAGACCGGATAATGTACACACCTTTTGATAAAGACGGTATTT
>SLKJ01000086.1 GCA_007134675.1 Bacteroidales bacterium | reverse complement strand
TCTCCTATCTCATCAAGGAATATTGTTCCCTTGTTTGCCTGCTCGAACTTGCCTTTTCTCTCTTTGTGAGCAGAGGTAAAGGCGCCCTTTTCATGCCCGAAAAGCTCGCTTTCTATAAGCTCCGATGGTATAGCCGCGCAATTTACCTCAATGAATGGCTGGGATGAGCGGTTGCTTTTTTCATGAAGCCACCTTGCAACCAGTTCCTTGCCGGTTCCGTTTTTGCCTGTTATAAGAACCCTGGCATCAGTGGCCGCCACGCGGTCAATCATCTCCTTAACCCTCTTCATCACCTGAGATTCACCAACCATTTCATTTGTTTTGCTCACTTTCCTTTTAAGTGCTCTTGTTTCGGTAATAAGATCTGATTTATCAAGCGCGTTCCTGATAGTAATCAGCAGCCTGTTAAGGTCGAGTGGTTTCTCAATAAAATCATAGGCGCCTTTTTTTATTGCCTCCACTGCGGTGTCTATGTTCCCATGTCCGGAAATCATTATTACAGGTATGTCATGGGTTTCTGCCATAATGGTTTCAAGCACTTCAATGCCATCCATGCCCGGCATCTTGATATCGAGCAGAACCACGTCATACTTATTCTTTTTAAAAAGGTCAAGGCCCTCCTCGCCGTCGGACGACAGGTCAATACTATGTTTTTCATATTCCAGAACCTCCTTGAGGGTGTTCCTTATGCTTTTCTCATCGTCAATAACAAGGATATTGGCCATTTTTTATATTAGGTTATTCAATATGCAGAGATGCTGTTGTTCCCGTCAGGCGGACAGAATATGCCGGTTAAGAATCTCGGCAACAGCCCCTTCTTTAAGGGAATAGTCTGACTGTATCATATGCCTGATATTTAGTTCACGGATAATAAAATTAACAAAAATAGCGGCAATAACAATCATTTCCACTCTCATGGGATCCATACCCTTCATTGACAGCCTTTCACCGGCATCAGATTCAACCAGCCTTTTGAAGAGCCGCCTGAAATTTTCAGGATCGATCCGGTAGTAAGGAAGGTGAGGATCATTGCCTGTAGGATAATTGCCCGGTTCATTACCGGAGCAGGTGTCAGAAGTCTCATAACCTGATTCAGTAAGGAGTGCCCGAAAAGTATCAAAGGACCCTGAAGAACCAACAAGTATGTCGGGTTTGTGCTCCATTGCGGCGTCAATGAAACATTTCATTGATTTCCTGAAATGTTTTTCAAGTGACTGTATCTCATCATTCATTATGGGGTCTGAAGGTCTGAACTGTTCGAGCATCCTTGCCATGCCCAGGGGAAAGCTTTTTTTCCAGAATATTTTATTATCGTCAGCAATTATCAGCTCATTGCTGCCTCCTCCTATGTCAAGTATCAGATTTTTACGGTCGCCCATATCGACGGCCTGCTTTACTCCAAGGTAGATCAGCTCAGCCTCTTTATCACCCGAAATAATCTGGATGCCAATATTAAATTTCTGGTATACGGTCCTCACAAACGAAAGCCCGTTGGTAGCTGAACGTATTGCAGATGTGGCAAATGCATGGGTCTGATCAACCTTGTGATTTTTTATATATTTCATGTGGTTTTCAATTGCAGCTAATCCGCGCTCAAAAGCCTTATCACTTATTTTTCCCTTTGTAATGCCATCCTCACCAAGTTTGACAGGGACTTTACGGCTGAGCAATATTTTGTTTCCACCATCCGGTCCGGATTCAATAACAAGCAGGTTGAAGGTGTTGGTTCCGAGGTCAAGAATTGCGTATCGCATTACTACGGTCTTTAAATAAACAAAAATAATGATCCTGATTTACTTTCCTGTTAGAACAATATTAACAAAAAACCGGCTTGTTGGTTCATATAAGCCGGTTTACCAATACTTTGGGACTGTTATTAACTTTTTCCTCAACTGCTGTACCTGATCCATTTCCAGAGTTCTCTGTAGTTTACCCTTTTACCGTACATAAGGATTCCGGTTCGGTATATTTTACCTGCGAGCCAGGTTGTAAGGATAAAGGTCCCAACCAGCAGACCCCCGGAAAGTGTCACTTCCCAGATCGGAACACCAAAAGGGATACGCGCCATCATAATTATGGGCGATGTGAAGGGTATAATGGAAAACCAGAAAGCAATCGGCCCTTCGGGGTTCATTATTGCATTCATCATAACGATGATGGAAAGGATAAGCGGTATTGTAATGGGGAGCATGAACTGTTGAGTATCTGTTTCACTGTCCACTGCTGACCCGATCGAAGCAAAAAGAGAAGCATAGAGCAGGTAACCTCCAAGGAAATAAAATATAAAGGCCCCCAGCATAACCCCGAAATTTATTGCTGATATCGAAGAGAAGATCTCAGCTATCCTGCCTGAATCATCGGGTCCTATTGGCTGGGACTGATGCAGAGTGCTGGAGGAGAACAAGTCTTCGGGGACTACCGTTTCAGATGAAGGTGTACCAAGATCAGGGAAAAAGATCTGCTGGGCCAGTACCACTAGAGTAAAGCTCAATACCACCCATAATAGAAACTGTGTCAGTCCCACCAGTCCGATACCCACTATCTTCCCCAGCATAAGCTGAAAAGGCCGGACTGAAGAAACGATAATCTCAACAACACGGCTGGATTTTTCCTCGATCACTCCTCTCATCACCTGCGCACCGAAGAGGAAGATAAAGAAGTATATAAGAAATCCACCTATATATCCGGTTATCATTGCCAGCTCAGAGTGGCTTTCCTTCTCACCCCCGTCATCCTGCCATATGATTGTGCGGATATTTACATTGGTTTTTATGGTAGCAAGAATTTGCTCAAGGTTGTCAATATTATATGTGGCCAGTTTCTGCCTTTCAAGTTCCTTTTCAATAGCATTGGCTATATGCATCCTGATGTTGAGGCTCGGCTGCCGGTCCGACATAAGCTGAACGGCGGAGGGTGCGGAGGTTATGATATGGGCGATATAAAGTACTGCATAGTAATGGGTTTCTGAAAAATCTTCCCTGATCTGGTCAACAGTAGTATTTTCCAGGTACTCAAATTTCAGATATTCTGTTTCAGGTATTTTATCAATGAATAGTTTTGAGCTGTCTACAACCGCAATTATTCTCACCTCCCGGTCCTCCAAAGTAGCAAACCACATTGGCCCGATAATTATGGCGGCGAAAAGCAGGGGGCCAATCAGGGTCATTATGATGAATGACTTTTTCCTGACCCTGGACAGGTACTCCCTGGCTATGATCAATGAGCTTTTTTTTTGCATTTTTTTTACGGTTTTATTGATTGACTCCTGTTTTTTGCCTGTTTACAAGGTTAATAAAGATATCGTTCATGCCGGGAATCTCTTCTGTGAAAGATGTTATGTGAAAATGGGGCATCAACAGTTTCAACAGCAAATTGTCAGTGCTTTGACGGTTAATCCTGATTCTTGCGGTATATCCTGCTGATGATCCTGTCAATTCAAGCACTTCATAGTCATGATTCAGGATGTTGTGAAGTTTTTCTGCATCTCCCTCAAAACCTATCCTGTAAATATCAAGTTTGAATTTTTGTCTTATATTATGGACGGGACCACTTATAATGGCTTTTGCATTGTTGATAAGTGTTATGTGGTCGCAAAGCTCCTCTACGGAAGCCATATTGTGAGTGGAAAAAATAATGGTTGCTCCGCGTTCGCGCAGTCCCGTAATCTCGTTTTTGAGAAGATTGGTATTAATGGGGTCAAAACCACTGAAGGGTTCATCAAATATAAGCAGTTCCGGTTCATGCAGTATAGTGATTATGAACTGCACTTTTTGCTGCATCCCTTTGGAGAGTTCCTCAACTTTTTTGTCCCACCAGGCTTGTATTTCAAATTTTTCAAACCAGTGTTTAAGACGTTTCACTGCTGTCTTTTTATCCAGCCCTTTCAGCCGGCCTAAATAAAGTGCCTGTTCCCCTACCTTCATTTTCTTGTAAAGCCCCCTCTCTTCAGGCATGTACCCGATTCTGTGAATATCAGCAGATCGGAGCCTTCGGTTATTGAGCAGTATCTCACCTTTGTCGGGGGCCGTGATCTGATTTATAATGCGTATAAGGGTCGTCTTGCCCGCTCCGTTAGGTCCCAGCAATCCGTAAATACTTTTTTCCGGGACGGTCATGCTGACATCACAGAGCGCCTGGTGATCTGCAAAATTCTTGGTAATGTTTCTGGCCTCAAATAAATCCATTAGTTGTAAATGTACATTTGCCTTTATTCAAAATAGCTTTTCATCCGTTCAAAAAAGCTTTTGTCTTCCCTGTTGGGATTTGGGGTGAAATTGTCAGAGTCTCTGAGCTTACTGATAGTCTGCGATTCCTCCCTTGAAAGGTTTTTTGGCACCCATACGCTTATGTTTACCAGAAGGTCTCCTTTTCCGTATCCGTTTATATCGGGCAGACCCTTACCGCGCAGGCGCAATATTTTACCCGGCTGGGTACCCGGTTCAACTTTAATTTTTACCTTACCGTCTATTGTTGGTATTTCAACCGGTACTCCCAGAGCAGCATCGGGAAAACTCAGGTATAAATAGTAGATCAGGTCATTGCCATCCCTTACCAGTTCAGGATGTTTTTCTTCTTCAATAAGCACCAGCAGGTCACCGTTAATGCCGCCTCTTCGTGCGGCATTCCCCTTGCCGGTGACAGACATCTGCATTCCCTCTGCGACGCCGGCAGGTATGCTCAGCTTAACCAATTCGGTGTCCTTGATTATACCTTCGCCATAGCAGGAGGTGCATTTGCTGGTTATTATCTTACCCTCACCGCCGCAGGATGGGCAGGTTGAGGTGGATTGCATCTGTCCGAGAAAGGTGTTGGAAATTCTTGTTACCTGACCTGTTCCGTGGCAGGTTGAGCAGTCACTGAAGGCTGATCCGTTCTTTGCTCCGCTACCGTCGCAGGCCTGGCAGGCAACATATTTGTTAACCTTGATTTTTTTCTCAACTCCGTGGGCAATATCTTTAAGACTCAGTTTTACTTTTACCCTGAGATTGGAACCCTTATTAACCCTCTGGCTTCTGCGTCCCCCTGAGAATCCCCCGAAACCTCCAAAACCGCCGCCGAATATATCTCCGAAATGGCTGAATATATCTTCCATTGTCATTCCTCCTCCTCCGAAACCACTTGCGGCTCCTTCTACACCAGCATGTCCGTATTGGTCATATCGGGCTCTTTTCTGCTCATTACTGAGAATTTCATAAGCCTCTGCCGCCTCTTTGAATTTCTCCTCAGCAGTCGGATCACCAGGATTCTTATCCGGATGGTACTGCAAGGCTTTTTTCCGATAGGCAGATTTCACCTCAGCCTGGGAGGCGTTTTTTTTAATATTCAGAATTTCGTAATAGTCTTTTTTAGCCATTTCCGAGTATCTCTTTTATCAACTGTTGATTATTGCGGGCTACTCCCCTACAACAACTTTAGCATATCTTATAACCTTATCATGAAGAAGATATCCTTTTTCGATCACATCAACGATTTTTCCCTTATCCTTTTTGGAGGTGACCGGTATTTTTGTTACAGCCTCATGAAGGTCAGTATCAAATTCATTTCCAAGGGCCTGAATTTCCTTAACCCCTTTTTGTTTCAGGAATTCCCTGAACTTGACATGAATAAGTTCAACACCCTTTTTAATAGCCTCTGTATCGCTGGTGTTATTCATCGATTCAACCGCCCGGTCAAAATCATCAACCACCGGCAGCAGTCCCCCGAGAATAGTCTCAGCTCCAAATTTTGTCAGTTCTGCCTTCTCCCTTAAAGTACGTTTGCGGTAGTTATCAAATTCCGCAGCCAGTCTGAGATATTTATTTTCACTCTCCTTCAGCCTTTCTTCCAAGGCTGCCAGCTTATCCTCCTCTGTCTGCAGTTCAGTCTCCTGATCTTTCAGCTCCTCCTGTTCCTCCCCTGTCTGCAGTTCAGTCTCCTGATCTTCGTGGACTTCAGAATTACCTGTTTTCTCGCTACGGGGCGTCCTGTCCTCTTCGGTTTTTACCTGTTGATCTGTTATCTGGCCGGATTGTCTTTCATCCCGGGATTTACCGGTTGTCTCACCATTTTTTCCCTTCTGACCGCTTTTTTTTCGTTTAACCATATTTTGTTGAGTAATAATATTATTTTTTATGGAGATTACTGCCAATCAAATACCGGACCGTTCATCAATGACCGACATTTTGACATGATACCTGTGATACCGTAATAATTAAATATCAGATTTTCAGGAATGTTTTACTGCAGATCAGGATTACTCCTTCAGGTACTGGTATAGGGCTTCGGATATAAGGTCTCCACGAAGATTTTTCGCTATTATTACTCCGTCACCGTCAATAAGGAAGCTTGAAGGGATACTCCTTACCTGGTACATAGCTGCAGGAACTGAATTCCAACCTTTCAGGTCGCTTACATGGGCTTCCCATAAGAGTCTGTCATCCTCAATTCCGTTGAGCCAGGCATCATGGTTATTGTCAAGGGATACAGAATATATGGTGAACCCATCTCCATTAATAAACTCCCTGTCCCTGAATTGATGCCATGCCTCTACCTTGGAGGGGTTTCCTCTTCTGCAGGGTCCGCACCATGAGGCCCAGAAATCTATCAGCACTATGCTTCCACGAAGGGTTGAGAGCGCAATAAGTTCTCCGTCAGGTGATTCAAACTCAAGTTCGGGGGCTGTGTCGCCAAGGTTAATTCCCGTCCTGTTGGTAGGCTCAACACCCGTTTCCATAACAGGAGACATTTCTGTGCCTGATCTGTTCTGGTTGTATATAAAAATGACAAGGAGCAGAATGAGTGCTGCACCACCGGCAATCTTTACGGTTCGCATTTATATTGATCTTTTGGTTACGACCTGCAAAGGTAATCATAAAATTATTTTATGGCAACCTTTTAATTTGCGCGCCGATGGCATTAAGCCTTTCATCGATATTCTCATAGCCTCTGTCTATCTGTTCGATGTTATTGATAATACTTGTTCCTTCAGCCGACATTGCGGCAATAAGCAGAGCCACCCCTGCCCTTATATCGGGTGATGCCATGTTGGTCCCCCTGAGACGGAATTGTTTGTTCAACCCTATAACGGTAGCACGGTGCGGATCGCAAAGTATTATCTGGGCTCCCATATCCATAAGTTTATCCACAAAAAAGAGCCGGCTTTCGAACATCTTCTGGTGAATAAGCACGCTACCTTTTGCCTGGGTGGCAACAACAAGGAAAACGCTAAGCAGGTCTGGTGTCAGGCCGGGCCATATGGCATCGGAGATGGTCATTATTGAACCGTCTATATATGTTTCTATTTCATAGTTCGACTGAGCAGGGATGTAGATGTCGTCATTGCGCCGTTCCAGTTTAATTCCCAGGCGCCTGAATGCATCAGGTATAATTCCCAGGTTGTCATAGGATACGTTTTTTATTGTGATTTCCGATTCTGTCATTGCAGCCATCCCGATAAAACTTCCAATCTCGATCATATCGGGCAGAATGGTATGGCTGGTTCCTTCAAGGTTTTCAACACCATCAATTGTAAGCAGGTTGGATCCCACTCCACTGATTTTTGCGCCCATTCTGTTGAGCATTCTGCAGAGTTGCTGCAGGTATGGTTCGCAGGCAGCATTGTAAACGGTGGTAGTTCCTTTTGCCATTACAGCAGCCATCACTATATTTGCTGTACCGGTTACAGAGGCTTCGTCCAGGAGCATGTAGCATCCTTTCAGATTCTGCCCCTCCACCCTGTAAAAATCTTCTTTTATATCGTATACAAATTTGGCTCCCAGTTTCATAAAGCCGGTAAAATGGGTGTCAAGTCTGCGCCGTCCTATCTTGTCCCCTCCCGGTTTGGGCATATATGCCTTACCGAATCTTGCAAGAAGCGGGCCTATTATCATTACCGAACCACGAAGTCCCGCGGCTCTTGTCCTGAAATCATCCGTCAGCAGATATTCAAGATCAATTGTGTCTGCATGGAACTCATATTCTCCGGCTCCGGTCTTGCTGATGGTAACTCCAAGTTTCCTAAGCAATTCTATAAGCCTCATCACATCGAGGATGTCGGGTATATTTTTTATTATCACCTTTTCGGGTGTAATAAGGGTTGCACAAATAATCTGTAATGCTTCGTTTTTTGCACCCTGTGCTGTCAATTGTCCCCTGAGGGGAGAACCTCCCCGGATCTCGAATGAAGCCATAGCTGATACTTTAAAATGATTTATTATTAGCTGTTACGGCGGTAGGCGGGAGGTTACCGTTGTCCCTGCCTGGGGTTGAATTTCCTGGGGCTTTTCTTCTTTTTTGCCCGCGACAATATATCCTTCGACTCTGAAAGCTTTATCTCAGATCCCCTCTCAATCAGTCCCCGTGAAAGCTCCCGGAGGTCATTGTAAATTATATCATCTGTAACCTGTGACTTGTTCCAGGTCAGATAGCTTTTTTTCATATGGTTTGCAATAAGATGAATAAGGGCCTCTTTCTTTTTACCCTCCTCCATTTCCGTAGCAGCCTTGATCATTTGCTCCAGTAATCTGCCGTAATGCTTGTAGCGTATCGGATAGTTATTATAGGGGACAGGTTTGGGTTTTTCAGTAAGAGTGGAGAGTGCCGGTGGTGGATATGGAGAGTCAATATCCAGTTTGAATTTCGATATAATTGCAAGATGATCCCACAACTTATGTTTAAAATCGTTTATGTCGCGCAGGTGGGGATTCATATTGCCCATTATCGAGATGATGGTCCGTGCAGCCTTATTGCGTTCCTCCCTGTCCTCTATGGTTGAAATATGTTTGACCATTTTATGGATGTTTCTGCCGTATTCGGGAATGGCCATCTTCTCCCTGTTGGTGTTGTAATCTTCTGTCAGATTCATTGATTCTTTAATAAGCGGGTTTTTGTTATCTGTCATGATATAGTGGTGTTAACCGGGTTTTATTTTGTCTTATAATGATGTGCTATAGCCTTGTCAGGTGGTAATAGTGTAATTGTGATGCCGGATTTTTCACTGGCGGGTTATTGTAATGATCTTTTTATGCAGGGATTCTTTTTGCAAAACTACTAAATATCTGGTTAAAAAAATGGTTTTTAAGGGTTTATTTCCCTTTTACCGTTTTCGACCTGTAAACGGTGAAGTTCAATGCTGTCTATTTATGCCTGCACCACTCTGAGCTTTGCAAATTTCAGGAGTAACTGTTTTTGTCCCGATGATATAAAATGGACAGTAGCTTTGCTGTTAGGATGGTAGCCCTCAATATTTATTATTTCCCCCCTTCCAAAACGTTCGTGCTCTACTATCATTCCCGCTTTTAGCTTTGATAATGGGCTTGTGGCCTGATTACCGTTACTTTTGGTTGAATCTGCGGGAATTCCAGGTGAGTGGCCGGAAACGGAATCTGCAATTCCGGAATGGTCTGGTTCGTCAGGATCTGGCATAGTACCGGCCTGTTCAAGCCGGATCAGCTTCCCACGGTGCATGGGTGGCTTTTTTATTCTTGCGGCGCTGTTATCAGGGGAGGATCCTCTTATTTTTCTGTTTCCCGTGAGTTCGAAGTCAGGATATTCCAGGTAGTGGGAATCTATTTCGGAAAGGAACCTGCTTGGCTTGCACATTGACGGTACTCCCCACCGGTAGCGGGTTTGAGCGTAGGATAGGGTTGCCGATAATCCCGCCCGGGTTATTGCTACATAGAAAAGTCGCCTCTCCTCTTCAAGCTCTGAATCTGAGGTTGCGGCCCAGATATTGGGGAACAGCTCCTCCTCCAGTCCCCCGACATAGACATGCTTAAACTCCAGACCCTTTGAAGAGTGGATTGTCATCAGGGTGACCTTGTTGCGGTCATCTGGTTTTTCTGTATCCTGGTCAGTAAGTAATGATACGTTCTGCAGATATGCCGCAAGGGAATTGCTCTCACCCTGTTCTGACTGCCGGATGGTAAAATCTTTTACCCCGTTTAGCAGCTCCTGGATGTTTTCATATTTGGAAATATTTTCTGCAGATGCGGGATCAAAAAGATCTTTCAGGATTCCGGAGGAGGAAGCTATGCGGCTTGCCATCTGCCAGGCGTCCTGCTGCCATACCTCCCGGGAGAAGCTGTTAATCATCCTGCTGAAATCGGTGAGTTTGCGCGAAGCGCCGCGATTGATTCCAAGAACGCCGCTGAATTTATCAATATTGCTGATTACTTCCCATGGGTTTGCACCATTTTCATTGCAGTATCTCAATAGCTTGTCGGTAGTGGTTTTTCCGATTCCTCTTGCCGGGTAATTGATTATCCGGTATAAAGCCTCCTGGTCTCTGTTATTCACGGTCAGACGAAAATAGGCGAGGAGATCTTTTATCTCTTTTCGCTGGTAGAAGGAAAGACTGCCGTAAACCTTATAGGGAATGCCCCGCTTGCGCATCACCTCCTCGAATATGCGGGACTGTGCATTTGTTCTGTAAAGGACTGCAAAATCAATATATTCACAATTGCCGGAGTCTTTTTTGCTGATGATGGATTTTGCAATTAACTCCCCTTCTTCGTGGTCAGTTGCACACTCGAGTACTTTTATCTTTTCTCCAGTCTCATTTGCCGACCATATTTTTTTCCTTATTTGTCCCTTGTTTCTTGCAATAAGGCTGTTTGCCGCATCAACAATGGTTTTGGTGGACCGGTAATTCTGTTCCAGTTTGAAGATTCTGTAATCCGGATAGTCCTTTTTGAAGTTCAATATGTTTTCAATCCTTGCTCCCCTGAAGGAGTAAATGCTTTGTGCATCATCTCCGACTACGCCCAGGTTCTTATGGCCTGCTGCCAGCTTTGATACGATAAGGTACTGCGCATAGTTGGTATCCTGATATTCATCAACGAGTATATACCGGAAGATATCCTGGTATTTGGCAAGAACTCCCGGGTGGTCCCTGAAAAGAATATTGGTATTCAGCAGAAGGTCATCGAAGTCCATAGCATCGGCAGCATGACAACGTTTTTGATAGAGCCTGAAAATATCGGCAATCCTCGGCTTGCGGTTTTTGGTATCCTCTGCCACCAATACAGGGTTGGCTGCATAGGCTCCCGGGGTGACCAGGTTATTGCGAACGAAGGATATGCGCCCGAAAACCTCGTTAGGTTTATAAATCTGCTCATCCAGCCTCAACTCTTTTATTATTGCCTTGATCACATTCCTTGAATCCTGGGTATCATATATGCTGAAGTTGGAAGAGTAGCCTGTATGTTCTGATTCTATCCGCAATATTCTGGAAAATACCGCATGAAAAGTACCCATCCACAGGTGCCGTGATATACCGTATCCAATCAGGGTGCCGATACGATCTTTCATTTCGGCTGCAGCTTTATTGGTAAAGGTGAGCGCCAGGATGTTCGATGCAGGGATGCCCTGATCCAGAAGCCAGGCGATGCGGTAAGTAAGCACCCTGGTCTTGCCCGATCCGGCTCCGGCAATGATCAGCGCGGGACCGTTTATTTCCTTTACGGCCTCCTGCTGCGCCTTATTTAAATCTTTGAGAAAATCCCTCACCTGTCTGGTCGTTGATTCCTGATAAAGTGGTAAAATCCGGTCATCTGATCCTGGCCTGTTGCGCCCTGATTCAGGTACACTGGTCAGGAGCTGCGTAAAATTAACCCCTATCTTTTTTTTCTCCAAGATAAGTTTGAAGCAATTTATCAACATGAGGTAGTTTGCAAAAGATTTGATATTTTTAAGCCATCAAAGAGAGACTGTTTTATGAATAATTTTCTGAGACCTGGTTTGAGTGTTTCATTCTGTATGGCAGTAGTTTGGGTGGTTATCTCTTTTTCACTGACGGCCCAGATAACCTCATCCGGATATGCTTCACTGGCTGAACCCCGGTATGTTGAAGATTATCCTGAGCTTGCCGCAGATATTATTTTTACTTTCTGCAGAGAAAAAGGTAATCTTTCGGCCTCTTTCGAGGAAGTTCAGGGAAACATGACTTTTGAATGGTCAGTATATAACAGCCTTTTGCCCGGTTTTGATCCCCCTTTCTTTACCAGCCAGGGTACAAGCTCTCAGATAACAGATCTTGAAAGCGGTGGCTACCAGGTGCGGATCAGTAACGGAGAGGATCTCGATACTCTGTTCCGGGCCTGGATATTTGTCAACAGCCCCTCGGTATCTGCACGTGTTATAAGACACGACTGCAGTGTTCTCGATCTTGCCGGAGAAGTTGATATTGAGGTTTTTACTTATTATAATCCTGTTACATCCGGACCTGATACACTTATGGTCGAGGCTGATACCACATGGACAGCCGATCCTTTTATACCCACACCCAACAGACCTGAAATTCGAATATGGAACCCCCCACCGGTTGTGACGGAATATACATTTATGATCGGGTATTTTTCATGCATAGCCAGCTATACAATAACGGAAGAGCCGGTTACAACAAGGGCAGGGTTTGAAATTGATAACCAGGAGGGTGAGGCGCCTCTGGTGGTTCGGTTTGATGCAGGCAACTCGTTGAATGCCATGGAATTTGAATGGTATTTTGACTATACTCCGGGAATCACGGATACCGAACCTCCGGATAATACCACCCCTGATCCTGAACATACCTATTACATTCCAGGTGAGTATAATGTTACATTGCGTACCATTGCCGGGCTTTGCGATGATATATACCGACATCCCGAACCGGTAAGGGTACTGCCGTCAGAGTTGGAGGTGCCTAATGTGTTTACACCGGATGGTGATGATTTAAATCCCGAATTTCTTGTAAGGGCGGTATCAATGCGGGATTTCAAAGGTGTGATTTATAACCGTAACGGAAGGAAGATATTTGAATGGACAGACCCGGATGAGGGTTGGGATGGGAATATTGATGGAAGTTCTGCATCACCGGGCGTTTATTTCTATGTAATAACAGGAACCGGATGGGATGACCGTAAGTATGAATTCACCGGTCCGCTCTACCTTTACAGGAGCAGATGATTCAACAGGTCCCGGATTGCCTGGATCATTATAATACCAATAATAATAAATAAACAATGTTTGATTTTAACAGAAGTAATATTGAGGGTGACTTCTACATTTTAACCTATTTTATAAGCGTTCTGATTGTATTTTCGGTGCTCATGGTTTTGGTAGTTATTCTGAATAGTGCGCTTAAGTCATGGATAAGTGATGGAGGAATTGAAATACTTAAAGTTTTAAGGAGAAGGATCAGACTTCCTGTAATTCTCCTGGTAATTTTTCTTTCACTAATTATCCCGTCGTCATTTTTTGACCATGAGATAAGACCTCTGGGACCTTTAAGTACTGTAATGTCGGTTATGGTAATCATTTTTGTCAGCTGGATCCTCATACAGTCTGTGCATCTCATCAAACATTTTGTTTTGACCAGGTTTGATTTTGAGGAGAAGGACAACCTTAAGGCAAGAAAGATATATACCCAGTTCCGGGTTCTGGAAAACATAATCATCTTTCTGATCGTTGTTGTGGCTCTTTCACTTATACTTATGTCTTTCGAAAGCATCAGGAAGATAGGTGTCAGTCTTATAGCCTCTGCCGGGGTTGCGGGTATCATAATCGGATTTGCCGCCCAGCGGGCAATAGGGACAATTCTTGCCGGTATACAGATTGCACTGAGTCAGCCAATCAGGCTTGACGATGTTGTAATAGTCGAGAATGAATGGGGCAGGATTGAAGAGATTAACCTGACTTACGTTGTTGTGGCAATATGGGATAAGCGCAGGCTTGTATTACCTACCACATATTTTATTGAGAAGCCTTTTCAGAACTGGACCAGGACCACCGCCGAAATACTGGGAACGGTATTTATATATGCCGATTATACCATTCCGGTCGATGCTGTGAGAAAGGAGCTGGACAGGATCCTGGAGAGTGCAGTGCACTGGGATGGAAAGGTGAAGGTGGTGCAGGTTACCAATGCCACTGAAAAGACAGTTGAGATCAGGGTGCTTGTAAGCGCCGCCGATTCACCATCTGCCTGGGACCTTCGGGTATATGTGCGTGAGAAACTTCTTGCCTTTCTGCAGAGGGACTATCCGCAGTGCCTGCCCAGGGCAAGAGTTGTCGTTGACCCTGAAAAATACGGGAGGGGTTTAGCTACCTGATAGCCTTCGAGGGTTGCATTTGCTGGCCATCCTCTTGGGAGGGGCAGCGGCATAAAGGATTCGTAAGATAAAGGAAAAGGCTGCCCCTGAAGGACAGCCTTGTGATTGTTAAGCGCCGTTTTATTCCCCGAAAGGGCTATTCCTCTTCCTGCTCCTCTTCGTAGGCTTTAAGCAGTTTTTCCTGAAGATCTCCGGGCACTGCTTCATATTTGCCGATCTTCATTGTGTATGTGGCCCGGCCGTTGGTAAGGGAACTTAGAGCAGTTGAATACTTTGCCATTTCTGCAAGGGGAACCTTGGCTTTGATCTTTTCAAAACCTTTTTCACTTGTCATTCCCTCTATCATGGCACGGCGGCTCTGGAGGTCACTCATTACATCACCCATTTTCTCTGAAGGAACAAGTACCTCGACGTCGTAGATCGGCTCAAGAATACGGGGACCCGCATTTTTAAAGGCCTCCCTGAAGGCGTTCCTTCCGGCCAGTTTGAAAGATATCTCGTTGGAATCGACAGGGTGCATTTTACCGTCATACACCGCTACTCTTATATCCCGTGCATAGGATCCGGTCAGAGGTCCTTCCTCCATTTTTTCCATGACACCTTTAAGAATGGCGGGCATGAACCTTGCATCTATTGACCCACCTACGATACAATTGAAATAAACCAGCATGCCTCCCCAGGGTAACTTGTGCTCTTCCTTTCCTCGCACCGAAACATTGATCTCTTTCCCGTCTATTTTATATTTTACAGGATCGGGCATTCCTTCGACGTATGGTTCAATTACCATATGCACCTCTCCGAACTGTCCGGCTCCACCCGATTGTTTCTTGTGACGGTAAGTGGCCTGAGCTAATTTTGTAATTGTTTCACGGTAGGGGATCTTTGGAGTTATAAAATCGGTTTCGATTTTATAAATATTATCAAGATGCCATTTCAGAATATTCAGGTGATATTCACCCTGGCCATGAACTATGATCTGCTTCAGCTCCTTTGAATATTCTATTACGATTGTGGGGTCTTCATCATGCATTCTTGAAAGTGCTTCACCCAGTTTCTCATCGTCCGATTCGCTTTTTGCCTTAATAGCCGTCCGGAATTTGGGTTCAGGGTAAACTATGGGTTCAAATTCAATGGATTTCCCTGGTACTGAGAGCGTCTGATTTGCCTTGCTGTTCTTTAATTTTACAGTTGCCCCTATATCGCCGGCGAAAAGTTTGCTTACTTTTGTGCGGTTTTTCCCTGCCGTGACCAGGAGCTGCGAAAGCCTTTCCTTTGATGAGGAATTGGTATTTACCAGATCCATGCTTTCAGCAACCTCTCCTGATATTACTTTAAAGAAGTTTATTTCACCTATGTGCTGTTCCAGGCTGGTTTTAAATATAAAAAGCGAAGTTGGTGCTTTGCTGTCGCACTTTATTTCTGAACCATCCACAGCTGTAACAGGAGCAGCTTCATGCGGTCCGGGTGCAGCATTGGTAATGAATTCGAGCAACCTTCCTACCCCCATGTTCTTTCTGGCCGAAGTGCATAATACCGGAAACATATTTCGTGAGTTTATACCCAGCTTTATTCCCCTTAACATCTCTTCCTCATCCAGTGTGCCCTTGTCAAAAAAAGTTTCCATCAGGCTTTCATCATTTTCTGCTGCTGCTTCGATAAGCTCATTGCGCAGCTCTTCAGCCCTGGATGACTGATCGGCGGGAATATCCAGAATCTCAGGTTTGCCTCCGTCAGCCGGATATTTATACATTTTCATCTTTACAACATCAACAATGGAGTTGAAGTTTTCACCCGGATTAACAGGGTACTGGACTATCACTGCTTTACTCCCGTAACTCTGCTTAAGTGATTCAACCACTTTTTCAAAATTTGCCTTGTCGTGATCGAGCTGGTTTACAGCCAGGATTGCCGGTTTATTGTGTGATTCCAGATGCCTTCCCTGTATCTCAGTGCCGATCTCCACGCCATGTTGTCCGTTGATAAGCATCAGGGCTGAATCTGCCGGTCTGAGAGCCGTAATCAGTCCCCCGCTGAAGTCATCAAGTCCCGGTGTGTCAATAATATTTATTTTCTTATCGGCAAATTCGGTATAGAGCACTGTTGCAAAAACCGAGTTCTCGTTTTCATGCTCTATCTCATTATAGTCTGAGACGGTGTTTTTACTCTCTACCGCGCCTCTTCTGTCTATTATTCCGCCTTCGAAAAGCATGGCTTCAATAATTGTGGTTTTACCTGATTTGGGGTTGCCGCAAACCAATATATTTTTTATCTGGTCCGTCTGGTAAGTTCTCATTTCGTTCCTGTTGGGTTTAAAAAATTAATAAATTCCGGAAATTATGGTAATGCGTTGATATTTAATGATAAATTATAAGGATAATTTTAGATTGGCCTCAAAAGTAATAATTTTTCATCAAGATGCAATGAAACGGATATGATTTGACCGGGCTTATTTATTCCTGATTATGTTGACGATTTTGAGTTTTTTATTAACTTTGCAGCCCCCGGTAATTGATTTTTTTTACCCCCTTAAACAGTTTCTGTTATACAGGGTCTTTCCAGTTTCAATTTCAAGGAAGAATGGGAATTGTAGTTATATATATAATAATTATATAATTACCTGCAGGATGATTTTTCATATGTCGGGGCTGTTCTAAGCACTTTTACGGCTTTTAAAACGGCTTTTTAACGGGCTCTGCAGCCTTTATACGGGGAGTGATGAAGGTAAAATATTATTGAATAATTGTTGTTTTTATAAAAAAAAATATACCTTTGCACACCCGTAAAATAAAATGGTAATAAACATTAGAACTGTTCTTTATGCCAACAATTCAGCAATTAGTAAGAAAAGGAAGAACCAGGCTTACCGAAAAGAAAAAGGCTCGTGCGCTGGACGCTTGTCCGCAAAAAAGAGGTGTATGTGTTCGCGTTTACACCACAACACCAAAGAAGCCCAATTCGGCAATGAGAAAGGTAGCAAGGGTTAGATTAACCAATGGGAAGGAAGTTAACACCTATATCCCAGGTGAAGGCCATAATCTCCAGGAGCACTCCATTGTGCTGATAAGAGGTGGAAGGGTGAAGGATCTTCCAGGTGTCAGGTACCATCTTATTCGTGGTGCGCTTGATACATCCGGTGTAGATGGCCGTACCCAGAGACGTTCAAAATACGGAACAAAAAAACCTAAGGTAAAAAAATAGAGTCAAACAAAGCAGAAGCATATTTAAATGAGAAAGTCAAAGCCAAAAAAAAGAATTTTGCTGCCGGATCCTAAGTACACCGATATTGAGGTTACCCGCTTTGTGAATAATCTGATGTTTCGGGGTAAAAAAAGTCTGGCATTCAATATTTTTTACGATGCCCTGAATCTGGTTGAGCAAAAAACAAAAGATACAGGAAAAACCCCTTTGGAGATATGGAAGAAGGCCCTGGAAAATATTACTCCTATGGTTGAGGTTAAGAGCCGTAGGGTTGGTGGTGCAACATTCCAGGTTCCTCAGGAGGTACGTGCAGAGAGGAAAGTTTCCATCAGTATGAAAAATATGATACTTTTTGCACGCAAGCGTGCAGGTAAAACAATGTCTGATAAGCTTGCCGCTGAAATAGTTGCCGCATATAATGAGGAAGGTGGTGCTTTTAAAAGGAAAGAAGATATGCACCGGATGGCGGAGGCAAATAAAGCCTTTGCACATTTCAGGTTTTAATTGCAGTTAAGTAAATAGTAAGTAGTTGGTTAAAAGTCTAATGATCAAGAGTTTAAAATATACGAGGAATATTGGTATCATGGCGCATATTGATGCCGGTAAGACTACAACAACAGAGAGAATTCTGTTTTATACCGGTATCACTCACCGCATGGGAGAGGTGCATGATGGCGCTGCAACGATGGACTGGATGGTTCAGGAGCAGGAGCGTGGTATTACCATTACCTCTGCAGCAACCACTACTTTCTGGAAATATAATAACGAAGATTATAAGATAAATATAATAGATACTCCCGGGCATGTTGATTTTACCGTAGAGGTGGAGCGTTCACTCAGAGTACTTGACGGCGCTGTAGCAGTTTTTTGTGCTGTTGGAGGAGTTGAACCGCAATCAGAAACCGTATGGAGGCAGGCGGACAGGTACAGGGTTCCCCGTATAGGTTTTGTAAACAAAATGGATCGCTCCGGAGCAGATTTTCTTTCAGTTATCTCGCAGATACATGAAAAGCTCGGGGCAAACCCGGTTCCCCTTCAGATTCCTATCGGCCGTGAAGAAACATTCAGAGGTGTAGTCGATCTTGTTGACATGCAGGCAATGATATGGCATGAAGGCCAGCAGGGTGTGACCTACGAACGTCAGGACATACCGGCTGACCTTGTTGAAGAGGCACGGGAATGGAGAGGAAAGCTTATTGAGTCAGTGGCTGATGCCGATGATTCAATCCTTGAAAGATATCTTGACGATCCCGACTCAATTACCAACGACCAGTTATCAAATGCAATAAGAAAAGCCACAATTCAGATGAGTGTTGTTCCTGTCATGTGCGGGGCAGCATTTAAAAACAAAGGTATCCAGCGTCTGCTGGATGCGGTTGTTGCGTTTTTGCCTTCTCCTGTTGATATTGATAGCGTAAAAGGGATTAATCCCCGGAATGATGAAACCGTTGAAAGAAAACCGGAGGCATCTGAACCATTGGCGGCCCTTGCTTTTAAGATTGCAACTGATCCATTTGTAGGCAGATTGGCTTTTTTAAGGGTCTACAGTGGAAAAATCGAGGCGGGGAGTAATGTGCTGAATGTACGTACAGGTAAGAAAGAGAGAGTTACCAGGCTTTACCAGATGCACGCAAACAAGCAGAATCCAAAGAATTTTATTGGGGCAGGTGATATTTGTGCAGCAGTTGGTTTCAAAAACCTCAGGACAGGCGATACATTATGTGATGAAAAGAAGCCTATTCTGCTTGAGTCAATATCATTTCCGGAACCGGTTATTGGTATTGCCATAGAACCTAAAACACAAAATGATCTGGACAAGCTTGGTATTGCCCTTAACAAATTGTCTGAAGAGGATCCTACTTTCAGGGTAAAATATGATGAGCAGTCCGGACAGACCCTGATAAACGGTATGGGCGAACTACACCTTGAAATTCTTGTTGACCGGCTAAAACGGGAATTTAAGGTTGAATGCAGCCAGGGAGCCCCTCAGGTAGCATATAAGGAGGCTGTTACTGCTTCTGTGGAGCACAGGGAGTTGTTCAGGAAGCAATCCGGTGGAAGAGGGAAATTCGCTGATATCGTAGTCAGAATTTCCCCCGCAGATGAGGGATACAGGGGACTGCAGTTTGTAGATGAGATAAAAGGAGGCAATATACCCAAAGAATATATTCCTTCGGTGCAGAAAGGATTCGCAGAAGCAATGCAAAATGGTGTGCTTGCGGGATTTCCACTTGAAAACCTTAAGGTTGTTCTGCTTGACGGTTCGTTTCACAGTGTGGATTCGGACAGCCTTTCATTTGAGATTGCAGCCAAACAGGCCTTCAGACATGCTCTGCCAAAAACCAAACCTGTTTTACTTGAACCCATAATGAAAGTTGAAGTTATTACCCCTGAAGAATATATGGGTGATGTCATATCAGATTTTAACAAAAGAAGGGGGCATGTAGAAAAAATGGAAGGTAAGGCCGGGGCCAGGCTCATACGTGCAAGGGTGCCGCTGGCTGAGCAGTTTGGATATGTTACTGTATTGCGCACTCTCACTTCGGGCAGAGCCACCTCTACAATGGAATTTTCACATTATGAGAGGGTCAGTGATGATATTGCCAGGAAGTTACTCGATAGTTCAACAGGCCAAAAAGAATCAGCATAATTAATATATCACGATGAGTCAGAAAATACGAATAAAATTAAAATCTTACGATCATAACCTGGTTGATAAATCTACCGAGAAGATCGTCAAAACAGTAAAGTCGACCGGTGCAGTTGTAAGCGGGCCAATTCCATTGCCTACCCACAAGAGGATCTTTACAGTTTTGCGGTCACCATTTGTAAACAAGAAGGCAAGGGAACAATTTGAACTAAGTTCATATAAACGCCTGCTTGATATTTACAGCTCAACACCAAAAACGATTGATGCGCTTATGAAACTGGAGTTACCAAGCGGTGTTGAGGTTGAAATAAAAGTGTAAATTACAGTAAAAAGAAATATAATGTCCGGATTAATTGGAAAAAAGATAGGGATGACCTCAGTTTTTGGCGAGGATGGAAAGTATATTCCCTGCACGGTCATTCATGCCGGCCCATGTGTGGTAACCCAGGTAAAAACCAGGGAAAAGGATGGATATCAAGCTGTACAACTGGCTTTTGATGAAAAGAGTGAAAAATCCTGCAATAAACCTATGCTTGGTCACTTCAGAAAAGCAAAGACCACCCCGAAAAGGAAACTTCATGAATTCCATAATTTTACAAGGGAAGTAAAGTTAGGTGATGTGATAACTGTTGATCTTCTAAAGGATGACGTCTGGCTTGATATTACCGGCGTGTCAAAAGGCAAGGGTTTTCAGGGTGTTGTGAAGAGACATGGTTTTGCCGGCGTGGGTCAGGCATCACACGGGCAGCATAACCGTATGCGTGCACCTGGTTCAATCGGGAGTTCATCATATCCGTCCAGGGTTTTCAAGGGCATGAGAATGGCAGGAAGAATGGGGGGCGAAAATGTAATGATGATCTCTTTAAAGGTAGTAAAGATCATTTCTGAAAACAATATGTTACTTGTGAAGGGGTCTGTTCCCGGAGCAAAAGGTTCATATCTAATTATTCAGCAATAAAATGGAATTAGCGGTATACAACATCAAGGGCGAAGAGACAGGCAAGAACGTTAGCCTTAATGAAAAGGTTTTCGGTATTGATCCCAATGATCATGCAATATATCTTGACGTCAAACAGCATCTTGCCAATAAGCGCCAGGGAACCCATGAGACCAGGGAGCGCTCTGAGGTTGCAGGAAGTACCAGGAAAATCAAGAGGCAGAAAGGTACAGGCACCGCACGTGCCGGAGATATCAAAAGCCCGATATTCAGGGGTGGAGGACGTACCTTCGGCCCCCGTCCACGAGACTACAGCTTTAAACTCAATAAAAAGGTCAAGAAGCTTGCCAGAAAATCGGCCCTTTCGTACAAGGCAAAGTCCGATAATATAATGGTCGTCGAGGATTTTAACATGGAATCACCGAAGACAAAGGATTACATTGCTTTTATCAATAATTTAAAAATAAAGGGGAAAAAGTCTCTTCTGGTTTTAAACGAACATAATAAAAACATATATTTGTCCTCCCGCAATTTACAGGACGTAAAAGTTGTACAAGTCTCTGATTTAACAACATATGATGTTTTGAATGCGTCAGTTTTATTGCTTGCCGAGAGTTCGGTTTACGTTTTAGACAATATGTTAAGCAACTAGAAATATTAATTGTCATGGATATTTTGAAAAAACCAATTATTACTGAAAAAATGACCGGTCTTGGAGAAAAGCTGAACCGGTATGGTTTTATTGTTGATAAGCGTGCCAACAAGATAGAAATAAAGAAGGCAATTGAGGAGATGTATGATGTCAGGGTTGATGCTGTTAATACTATTAATTATGGTGGAAAAGCAAAATCCAGATATACCAAAACAGGCATTATCAAGGGTAAAACATCCTCTTTCAAAAAGGCCATTGTGACTCTAGCCGACGGCGATAATATAGATTTTTACAGTAATATATAACACATACATATACATTTTAGCTATATTTAAAATGCCAGTACGTAAATTAAATCCGGTAACTCCCGGGCAGAGACATAAGATAAAGTCGACTTTTGAGTATATTACAACTGACAAGCCTGAAAAGTCACTTCTTGCCCCCATGAAGAAATCAGGTGGACGGAACAATACCGGTAAGATGACAATGAGGTATCTTGGCGGGGGACATAAACGCCGGTACCGGGTAATCGACTTCAAAAGGAATAAGGATGGTATACCTGCGGTGGTAAAAACCATAGAATATGATCCCAACCGATCTGCAAGAATTGCACTTGTTGTCTATTCCGATGGAGAGAAAAGATATATAGTTGCACCGTCCGGGCTGAAAATCGGGCAAACAATCATTTCAGGTAAAGATGTTGCTCCTGAAATAGGAAATACACTTTTCCTATCAGATATTCCTCTTGGCACGGTTATTCATAATATCGAACTGCAGCCCGGGCGTGGTGCTGCAATGGCGAGAAGTGCAGGGTCTTACGCACAGCTGACTTCACGCGAAGGGAAGTATGCCACAATAAAGCTTCCTTCTGGTGAGATGAGAATGATACTTGTTACATGCCGTGCTACAATAGGTAGTGTATCAAATCCGGATAACGCTCTTGAGCGTTCAGGAAAGGCGGGCAGAAACCGATGGCTGGGACGCAGGCCAAGGGTAAGAGGTGTCGTTATGAATCCTGTTGACCATCCGATGGGTGGTGGTGAAGGCCGGGCGTCGGGTGGCCATCCGCGTTCTCGAAAAGGTTTACCGGCCAAGGGTTATAAGACACGATCAAAGAAGAAAGCTTCAAACAGGTATATTGTAGAAAAAAGGAAATAGTAAATCTAATAAATAAACGATTTTTATGAGTCGCTCACTTAAAAAAGGTCCCTTTATTGACTTTAAACTTGAAAAACGGGTTTCTGATATGAACCGTTCAGGGAAAAAAACCGTTATAAAGACCTGGTCGCGCCGTTCGATGATATCTCCTGATTTCGTCGGACATACAATTGCAGTTCATAACGGGAATAAGTTTATTCCTGTGTATGTAACAGAGAATATGGTAGGACACAAACTTGGTGAGTTTTCTCCGACACGGATGTTTCGTGGTCATGGAGGAAAGAAAAGATAGATAGGATTTAACAAATAAATTACATAATTGTCAGAAATGGGATCCAGAAAACAACAACGTGCTCAGAAGTTAAAAGAGGAAAAGAAAAGCAAATACTTTGCAGTTCTGCGTAATTGTCCGACTTCTCCGAGAAAGATGAGGCTGGTTGCTGATATGGTCAGGGGAGAAGAGGTCAATAAAGCGCTTGATACTCTGAAATTCAGTTCAAAGGAAGCATCACGCAGAATGGAAAAGTTGCTGCTGTCGGCCATTTCCAACTGGCAGAACAAGAACGAAGGTGTACGTATTGAGGATACCAGCCTGGTGGTAAAGGAGGTATTTGTTGATCAGGCAAGAACTCTTAAAAGATTAAGACCGGCACCTCAGGGAAGAGCTCATCGAATCAGAAAACGATCCAATCATATTACCCTTGTGCTGGACAAAGCAGAACAGACAGAAACAAACACAAAATAATAGTCAATGGGACAGAAAGTTAATCCGATAAGTAATAGATTAGGCATAATAAGGGGGTGGGACTCCAACTGGTATGGTGGTAACGATTATTCAGGAAAACTGGTTGAGGATCAGAAAATCAGGGAGTACCTTAATGCCCGGCTGGCAAAAGCCAGCATTTCAAAAATTATTATTGAGCGAACGCTCAAGCTGATAACAGTTACTGTGAATACCGCCCGTCCCGGCATAATAATTGGTAAAGGCGGACAGGAAGTCGATAAACTGAAGGAGGAACTTAAAAAGATAACACAAAAGGATGTTCAGATAAATATTTTCGAGGTAAAGCGCCCCGAGTTGGATGCTACAATTGTAGCCAACAACCTCGCACGACAGATAGAGGGTAAGATATCTTACAGAAGGGCCATTAAAATGGCAATTGCTTCTACCATGCGTATGGGAGCGGAGGGGATAAAAGTGCAGATAAACGGCAGACTTGGTGGTGCGGAGATGGCCAGATCAGAAATGTACAAAGAGGGACGTACACCACTGCACACTCTCAGGGCAAATATTGATTACGCGTTAGCTGAAGCGCTCACTAAAGTAGGTTTGATAGGTATCAAGGTTTGGATATGCAACGGTGAAGTTTTCGGGAAGCGTGATCTCTCACCCAACATGGGTGCAACCGGTCCCGCTGCAGGAGATAAACAGAAGGAACGTGGAGGATTCAGGAGAAGAAGAAAATAGTTTAATAATAAGATTATTGTAATAATGTTACAGCCAAAAAAAACAAAGTTCAGAAGGCAGCAAAAAGGAAGAATGAAGGGCAATGCCCAGCGTGGAAACCAGCTTGCTTTTGGGTCTTTCGGCATAAAAGCACTGGAGGAATCCTGGATTACGGGCAGACAGATTGAGGCTGCCAGACAGGCAGTGACCCGCCATATGAAAAGAGAAGGACAGATTTGGATTCGCATATTCCCTGATAAGCCTATAACAAAGAAACCTGCTGAGGTACGTATGGGAAAGGGTAAAGGTGCACCTGAGGCCTTTGTAGCACCGGTAAATCCGGGAAGGATCATTATTGAAGCTGAAGGTGTGCCGATTGAGGTGGCCAGAGAGGCATTGAGACTTGCAGCCCAGAAACTGCCGATTACCACAAAATTCATTGTGCGTCGGGACTTTATCCATAAATCCAATTGATATTAACAGTGGTAATATACATTAAGAGAAATGAAAATAAAAGAGATACGTGAGTTATCCACCAGTGATATTGAGGAACGGATAGACACAGAAAAGAGCCTTCTGCTCAAGCTGAAAATGAACCACACGGTTTCGCCGCTTGACAATCCGATCAAAATACCGGCTACCAAAAGAGTTATTGCCAGGTTGAAAACTGAATTACGTCAACGTATGATAAAAGAGAAACAGAAAAGTTAATTCTTGAAATGGAAAGAAAAATAAGAAAAGAACGTGTAGGTGTTGTTGTCAGCAATAAAATGGATAAATCCATTGTCATATCCGTGAATCGCAGGGTAAAACACCCTATATACGGGAAGTTCGTGAAAAAAATAACCAAACTGATGGCTCACGATGAGGAGAATAGCTGTAACATCGGTGATAGAGTTAAAATAATGGAAACGAGACCTTTGAGCAAAGATAAATGCTGGAGGTTAGTAGAAATAATTGAAAGAGCAAAATAACAATGATACAACAAGAAAGCAGATTGGGTGTAGCTGACAATTCCGGGGCAAAAGAGGTCCTTTGCATAAGGGTGCTTGGCGGTAGTGGCAAGAGATATGGCAATGTTGGAGATAAAATAGTTGTAACCGTAAAGAGCGCTATACCATCCGGAGAGATCAAAAAAGGCACCGTCAGCAAGGCTGTCATTGTCCGCACCAAAAAGGAAATCCGAAGAAATGACGGCTCATACATACGTTTTGATGATAATGCTGTTGTTCTTCTGAACAATGTCGGTGAAATAAGGGGTACCAGGATTTTTGGGCCTGTTCCACGCGAGCTTCGTGATAAATTTATGAAGATCGTTTCCCTTGCTCCGGAAGTTTTATAAATTATAAAATAAAATATTTATGGGCAGAAAATACCATATTAAAAAGGGCGATACGGTTTATGTGATATCAGGCGAATCAAAAGGACAGCAAGGGCGGGTACTTGATGTCCTCACCAAGGATGGGAAAGCCATAGTTGAAGGTGTGAATATGGTATCACGACATACAAAGCCCAATGCCAAGCATACTCAGGGAGGAATAATCAAGAAGGAAGCTCCGGTAAATATTACAAACCTTATGCTGGTGGACCCCGCAACCGGAAATCCTACCCGGATCGGCAGAAGGTTGAATGAAAATAATAAGTTGGTACGTTATTCTAAAAAAACAGGGGAGGAAATCAAGTAATGGACTACAGGCCTTCACTTAAGGAAAGATATTACAGGGAAATTGTGCCTGCTCTCAAGAAGGAGTTTAATTACAAAACAGTGATGCAGGTTCCCAGGTTACAGAAGATAGTCATCAACCAGGGAGTTGGTGATGCTGTTGCGGACAAGAAGCTGATTGAGACGGCTCAGGCGGAACTTACTCTAATAGCAGGTCAGAAAGCTGTTCAAACAGTTTCAAGAAAGGATATTTCCAACTTCAAGCTAAGGCGAGATATGCCAATCGGTGTACGTGTCACATTGCGAAGGGACAGGATGTATGAATTTCTTGAACGGCTTGTTGCAGCAGCCTTACCCAGGATAAGGGATTTTCGCGGGGTAAACTCAAAATTTGACGGCAGGGGAAACTATACCCTTGGTATAACTGAACAGATCATCTTCCCGGAAATAGATATTGATAAGATCAATAAAATACTGGGGCTGGAAATCAGTTTTGTTACAACTGCTCGCACTGATGAGGAGGGATTTGCTCTTCTCAGGGAGTTTGGAATACCATTTAAAAACGTTAAAAAGAATTAATCATGGCAAAAGAGTCAATGAAAGCCCGTGAGATACGACGGCAGAAACTGGTCGACCGCTATGCTGATAAACGGGCAAAGCTTAAAGCTGAAGGAGATTATGTTGGGTTAAGCCTTTTGCCCCGTAACAGTAATCCGATCCGTCTGCACAACCGCTGTAAACTTACAGGGCGACCAAAAGGTTATATGCGTCAATTCGGAGTCAGCCGGATCACATTCAGGGAAATGGCCTCCAAAGGGCTTATCCCCGGAATAAAAAAAGCAAGTTGGTAGTTAATATTTAAAAACGAATAAAAGATGACAGATCCGATAGCAGATTATCTTACACGGCTGAGAAACGCCATGATGGCTAAGCATAAGATTGTTGAGATTCCTGCTTCAAACGTAAAAAAAGATATTACCAGGATTCTTTATGAAAAGGGTTATGTTCTGAACTATAAATTTGAAGATGACGGGGTCCAGGGAATAATTAAGATTGCCCTCAAATACCATCCCGAATCAAAGCAGCCGGCCATAAAATCCCTTCGCAGGGTCAGCCGTCCCGGACTTCGACAGTATAAGGGGAAGGATGACCTGCCACGAGTGCTGAACGGACTGGGTATTGCCATTTTATCAACTTCTCAGGGAGTTATGTCTGACAAGGAGGCCAGGAAGAAGAGCATTGGAGGTGAAGTATTGTGTTATGTATATTAATTGGAGGAATTGATCAATGTCAAGAATAGGATATGCACCCATAGAATTGCCTGAAAAAGTTAATGTGTCGATTAAAACCGGTAACCTGGTAACTGTTAAGGGGCCCCTGGGTGAGCTTTCTCAGCAGGTTGACCCTCGTATTAAAGTTAAAATTGAAGATAACCAGGTTACTTTGAACAGGTCTTCGGAAGACAATAAGACCAAATCCATGCATGGTTTATACCGTTCTCTCATTTACAATATGGTGGAAGGTGTATCCAATGGCTATGAAATTAAGCAGGAGCTTGTTGGTGTCGGATTCCGGGCTGAAGCTAAGGGACAACTGCTGGAACTTAGTGTTGGCTTTTCGCACGACATCTTTTTTGAGATACCCAAAGAAGTTGAAGTGGAGGCCAAAACAGAAAGGCGAAGCAATCCCGTCATCACCCTGAAAAGTATTGACAAGCAGCTTTTAGGACAGGTAGCGGCGAAGATCAGGTCTTTCAGGAAACCTGAACCATACAAGGGTAAAGGAATTAAGTTTGTAGGCGAGCAACTAAGGAAGAAGGCCGGTAAATCTGCAAGTGTTTAGTAAAATTCAAAAATCGGTAATAAATCATGGCTTTAACTAAGCTTAAAAGAAGAAAGCGGATAAAAATGAGAATCCGCAAACATGTTTCCGGAACGGAGGAGCGGCCGCGTATGACCGTTTTCCGCAGCAACAAGGAGATGTATGTGCAATTGGTAGACGACATAAATGGCAAAACGCTTGTTGCGGCTTCATCACTAAGAAATGCTGAGGAAAAAGCCGGGAAAATTAACAAGATCGAGCAGGCAAAACAAGTTGGAAAACTTATCGCCGGAAAATCTCTTGAAAAGGGTATTACAAAGGTGGTTTTTGACAGAAATGGATATTTATATCATGGCAGGGTTAAGGCTTTGGCTGATGCTGCCAGGGAAGAAGGATTAAAATTTTAGGTTATGTCAACAACAATAAGAAAAGTAAAAACCAGTGATCTGGAACTAAAGGACCGTGTTGTAAGCATCCAGCGTGTTACCAAAGTGACTAAAGGAGGCCGTACTTTCAGTTTTTCGGCTATTGTAGTTGTTGGTAATGAGGATGGGATCGTAGGTTATGGTCTTGGTAAAGCAAATGAGGTGACAACGGCAATAGCCAAAGGTATTGAGGACGCGAAGAAGAATCTTGTGAGGGTACCGATATACAAAGGGACGATACCACATGAACAATATTCAAAATATGGTGGTGCGAGGGTATTTCTTAAGCCTGCTTCTCATGGGACGGGAGTCGTTGCAGGAGGTGCTATGCGTGCAGTTCTGGAGAGTGTCGGGATAACAGATGTGCTTGCCAAATCAAAGGGGGCAGCAAACCCGCATAACCTTGTTAAGGCTACTTTTAAAGCACTCATGGAGATGAGGGATGCACACACAATTTCCGAAATAAGAGGCATTCCGCTGAATAAAGTGTTTAACGGATAGATTTTATATTACTGCCATGGCAAAGATCAGAATTACACAGATTAAAAGTAAAATTGGGAGCAACCATCGCCAGAAGAGGACTCTGGAGGCATTGGGACTCAAACGGATAAACGACAGTGTCGAAGCTGAATCCACTCCGCAGATAGCCGGGATGTTGGATAAAGTTCGTCATTTGCTGAAGGTTGAACAGATTAAATAAATCAATATTATTACAGACATGGACTTGAGTAATTTAAAACCCGCGAAAGGCTCAACAAAACGTGAAAAAAGGTTAGGACGGGGTGAAGGTTCCGGCCGGGGTGGAACCTCTACAAAAGGTCATAAAGGCCAGAAATCACGTTCAGGGTACAGCAAACAGTTTGGATTTGAAGGTGGACAGATGCCTTTGCAGAGAAGGGTACCCAAATTCGGGTTCAGAAATATAAACCGCAAATCCTTTAAAGGGATCAATATCGGTGTATTGCAGACCCTTTCTGAAAAAACCGGCACAGCATCAATTGATGTTCAGGCTCTTGTCAGTGCAGGGTATGCATCGAAAAATGATATGATAAAAATTTTGGGAAACGGGACGCTTGATGCAAAAATTGAGGTGAAAGCACATGCTTTTTCCAAATCGGCCCGGGAAGCAATTGAAAAATCTGGTGGTTCTGCAGTAAAAATATAATTCTTTTATGAAGAAATTCATTGAAACCATAAAGAACATTTTTAAGATTGAAGATCTCCGCTCAAGAATTTTATATACACTCGGGATATTGCTTATTTACCGGTTGGGTTCTTTTGTTGTGTTACCGGGAATAGATCCCTACCAGCTGACTGCACTTCGTGAGCAGACTGCGGATGGTATATTGGGACTTCTTGATATGTTTTCCGGGGGTGCCTTTGCCAATGCTTCGATTTTTGCCCTGGGTATAATGCCCTACATTTCAGCATCTATCGTTGTCCAGTTACTTGGAATTGCTATTCCCTATTTTCAAAGACTGCAGCGTGAAGGGGAAAGCGGCAGGAGAAAGATCAATCAAATTACAAGATATCTTACTGTCCTTATTCTTATTTTCCAGGGACCGGCTTACCTGACAAACCTCCGGATGCAGGTCCCCAATGCATTTGTTCTTGAAGGTCCTATGTATTGGGCATTCCTTGTGATCATACTTATTTCGGGCACAATGTTCGTGATGTGGCTTGGTGAACGGATTACCGATAAAGGAATAGGTAACGGTATTTCTCTGATTATCATGGTAGGGATTATTGCCCGTCTGCCTTTTGCCCTGTTTGCAGAATTCTTCTCAAAATTTGAACAGCAGCAGGGAGGAGGATTAATAATGTTTATTGTAGAGATGATAGTGTTGTTTTTTGTTTTCATGGGGGTTATTTTGCTTGTTCAGGGAACAAGGCGGATTCCCGTACAATACGCTAAACGAATTGTTGGTAATAAACAGTACGGTGGGGTAAGACAGTACATTCCGCTTAAAGTAAATTCTGCAGGTGTAATGCCAATTATTTTTGCACAGGCTCTGATGTTCATCCCGCTTACACTTTCAAGTTTTGCCCCTACAGAAACAATGACGGGGTTTGCTGCAGCATTCAGTAACTTTACAGGATTCTGGTATAACTTTACCTTTGCGGTACTGATTATTCTTTTTACATATTTCTATACGGCCGTTACCATTAATCCGGGCCAGATGGCAGAAGACATGAAACGAAACGGAGGATTTATTCCCGGGGTTAAACCGGGAAAGAAGACAGTTGAGTTTCTGGATACCATTATGTCCAGAATAACTCTTCCCGGGTCTATCTTCCTTGCAATAGTGGCTATTTTACCGGCTTTTGCAATGCTTGCCGGAGTTACTTCTCAATGGGCCCAGTTTTATGGCGGAACATCTTTACTTATAATGGTGGGAGTGGTTCTGGATACATTACAGCAGATAGAGAGTCATTTACTGATGCGTCATTATGACGGTCTTATGAAATCCGGCAGAATTAAAGGAAGAAGCGGCGGAGGCCCAATCTGACCTTAAATATTAGTTCTTTGATGTTAAATGAGAAGACAAGGGAGGCAATAGAGTTTATACGGGAGTGTAATATTCTGGTTTCCAAAACACTCGCAGAAGTTGCAAAGATTGTTGAACCCGGTGTCACTACCCTCGAACTTGACCGTATAGCTGAGGAATATATCCTTGATCATGGTGGAGTTCCCGGTTTTAAGGGGTATAACGGATTCCCCAATACACTCTGTACCTCGGTTAACTCAGAGGTAGTTCATGGGATACCTTCTGGATATGTGCTCAGGGATGGGGATATTGTTTCAGTTGATTGCGGTGTAAGGATGAACGGTTTTTATGGTGATACGGCGTATACCTTTGCCGTCGGCGAACTCTCTGATGATGTTGCTGAACTGTTAAGAGTCACTCATGAATGTCTCTATCAAGGCATACACCTGGCTGTTGCAGGGAACAGACTTGGCGATGTCGGAAATGCAGTTCAAACGCATGCAGAAAGATCGGGATTTTCCGTAGTGCGCGAAATGGTGGGTCACGGACTGGGGGAGGGTCTGCACGAAGAGCCGGAAGTTCCCAATTATGGCAGACGAGGGCAGGGTTCCCTTCTGAGAAGCGGTTTGGTTTTATGCATAGAGCCGATGATCAATCTTGGCAGCAGATATATTGTCCAGGATTCAGATGGCTGGACAATACGCACCCGGGACGGCAAACCCTCCGCACACTATGAACTGGCGGTGGTTATCGGGAAACTAAAAGCTGACATATTGTCTACATTCGAATATATTGAAGAAGAATTAATTAAATCTAATAAGGGGTTACCATGGCAAAACAAAAAGCCATAGAACAAGATGGAACAATAGTTGAAGCCTTATCCAATGCAATGTTTAAGGTTGAACTTGAAAACGGGCATACAATTATTGCCCATATTTCGGGAAAGATGAGGATGCATTATATTAAAATACTTCCAGGCGACAAGGTCAAGGTGGAAATGTCTCCCTACGACCTGACTAAAGGAAGAATTTGTTACAGATATAAATAATAAAACGATTTAGATATGAAAGTCAGGGCATCGGTAAAGAAGAGAAGTGCAGACTGTAAGATTGTCCGCCGAAAAGGACGTTTGTACGTGATTAATAAAAAGAATCCCAAATTCAAACAAAGACAGGGATAGTGTAAAATTAGCTTTAAATTAAATCTTAATTATGGCAAGAATAGTTGGTGTAGACTTACCAAAAAACAAAAGGGGCGAAGTAGGGTTGACCTATATTTTCGGAATAGGCCGCAGTACAGCCGCCCAGGTTTTGAGCGAAGCTGGTATCGACGGGAATATCAAAGTAAAGGACTGGGATGATGATCAGCTAACCCGCATAAGGAATATTATTAATGATAAACTTAAGGTTGAGGGTGAATTGCGCTCATCTGTACAGATGAATATTAAGAGGTTAATGGACATTGGCTGTTACAGGGGCATCCGACACCGTATCGGTCTTCCTGTGCGGGGACAAAGCACCAAGAACAACGCAAGAACCCGCAAGGGCAGAAAGAAAACAGTTGCTAACAAAAAGATGGCTACTAAATAATTTTTATAATGGCGAAGAAAACAGGGACATCAAAAAAGCGAGTTGTAAAAGTGGAGCCTGTAGGTCAGGCACATATACATGCATCTTTTAACAATATAATTATTACCCTGACAAATAATAACGGACAGGTAATATCATGGTCCTCATCAGGGAAAAATGGGTTCAGGGGTTCAAAGAAGAATACCCCATATGCTGCTCAGGTATCAGCGGCGGATTGCGCCAAAAAAGCATATGATCTTGGTTTACGCAAGGTCAAGGTTTTTGTTAAAGGACCTGGCTCCGGGCGTGAATCTGCTATCAGAACCATTCATACTTCGGGAATTGAGGTTTCAGAGATAGTAGATGTTACTCCGTTGCCACATAACGGTTGCCGACCGCCCAAACGCAGACGCGTATAACATTGTTTACCAGTCTTTAAATATAAATAACTATTCATTAAGATGGCAAGATATACAGGACCAAGATCAAAAATTGCAAGAAAATTCGGTGAGCCTATTTTCGGACCAGATAAGGTATTTGAAAAGAAAAATTATCCTCCCGGTATGCATGGTAATATGCGAAAAAGAAAGAAAACCTCCGAATATGGAGTTCAATTGCTGGAAAAGCAAAAGGCCAAGTTTACATACGGGGTGCTTGAAAGGCAGTTCCTGAATCTTTTTAAAAGGGCATCACGCTCAAAGGGTATTACCGGTGAAGCTTTGCTTCAGCTTCTGGAGTCGCGTCTGGACAATGTTGTTTACCGCATTGGGATCGCACCAACACGTGCTGCTGCAAGGCAGCTTGTTTCACACCGGCATATTACTGTTAACGGTAAGGTTGTAAACATCCCATCATATATTGTTAAAGCCGGCGAATTTGTAGGAGTAAGGGAAAAATCAAAATCACTTGAGGTTATTACCGAATCACTTACCGGCAGCAGACGAAATGCATTTTCCTGGATTGAATGGGATGCAGAGAAAATGACCGGCAGGTTTTTGAATATGCCTGAAAGAGAAGATATTCCTGAAAATATAAAAGAACAATTGATTGTAGAATTGTACTCAAAATAAAATTGTAATGGCAATATTAGCATTTCAGAAACCAGAACAAGTTATAATGCTTGAATCTACCGATACACATGGTAAATTTGAGTTCCGTCCCCTTGAACCGGGTTATGGTATCACTATAGGTAATACACTTCGGAGGGTCCTCCTTTCATCGCTTGAAGGTTATGCAATAACTACCGTAAAGATCACAGGAGTTGATCATGAGTTTTCAGCTATTCCCGGCGTAATCGAAGATGTGACCGAGATTGTGCTTAATCTTAAGCAGATCAGGTTCAAAAAGCAGATCGAAGATACTGAAGGTGAAAGGGTGTCGGTCTCCATATCAGAACAGGAAGAGTTCAGGGCCGGAGACCTGTCAAAATTTTTAAATGGTTTTGTAGTATTGAACCCCGACCTTCTCATATGCCGGCTGGAACCTGAAACCAAATTACAGATTGAGCTTAATATAAACAAGGGGCGGGGATATGTACCTTCCGAGGAAAACAAACCTGTTGATACAGAGTTCGGACTGATTGCCGTTGATTCGATTTTTACTCCGATAAAGAATGTCAAGTATACAGTAGAGAATTTCAGGGTAGAGCAGAAAACCGATTATGAAAAGCTTATTTTTGAAATCCAGACCGATGGATCTATACATCCCAAAGAAGCTCTGAAAGAATCAGCCAGGATTCTTATCTATCATCTCCTGCTGTTTTCCGATGAAAAAATCACATTAGAGACTGATGAGAAATTTGCCAACGAAGAGTTTGACGAAGAAGTATTGCACATGCGACAGCTTCTGAAATCGAGACTTGTGGATCTGGACCTTTCAGTCAGAGCTTTGAATTGCCTTAAGGCAGCAGAGGTTGAAACACTTGGGGATCTTGTGAAATTCAATAAAAACGATCTTCTCAAATTCAGAAACTTTGGTAAGAAATCTCTTACGGAGCTTGATGAATTACTTGAATCAATGAACCTGAACTTCGGGATGGATATTTCAAAATACAAATTAGACTAAGGAATAATCGAAATGAGACACAGAAAGAAGTTAAATCATTTGGGTAGAACCAGTTCTCACAGGAAAGCCATGCTGGCAAATATGGCATCTTCACTGATACTTCATAAACGAATCACAACAACAGTGGCAAAAGCCAAAGCATTAAGGATTTATATTGAGCCTCTGATTACCCGATCAAAAAATGATTCTACCCATTCAAGAAGAATGGTATTCAGTTACCTGAAAAACAAATATGCTGTCTCTGAACTTTTCCGCGAGGTGTCTCCTAAGATAGCTGAAAGACCCGGTGGATATACCAGGATTTTAAAGACAGGATCACGGCTTGGTGATAATGCCGATATGTGTATTATTGAACTGGTGGACTATAACGAGAATATGCTTGCAGCGAAGGAAGAAACCAAAACCACCACAAGACGCCGCAGAAGAGGACGGGGCAAAAAACCAGCCACTGCAGCAGAACCGGGATCCACTGTTGAAAAAAAGGAGAAGCCAGTTAAAACAGAGTTGAAGGATGAAACAGGTTCCGGTGAGGCAGAAGTTGATAAAGAACTGTTAAGTGAGGCACCTGCTGTTGAGAAGAAGGAGGAGGCACCTGCTGCTGAGAAGAAGGAGGAAGCACCTGCTGCTGAGAAGAAGGAGGAGGCACCTGCTGCTGAGAAGAAAGAGAAAACCGGCAAGGATGAAAAATCATCTGACCAGACTGGTACATCTTCAGATAAGGAAAAATAGAAACAGGAAAAAACCTGCTAATGGAAAGGATAGGGATACAACTCCTTATCCTTTTTTTACAAAAACATTATTTAATTACTTAAAATTTAATATTATGGGACAAATTGCCCGGATACATGCCAGACAAATTCTTGATTCCCGTGGGAATCCTACGATTGAAGTTGAAGTTATATCGCAAAGTGGTTTCTTCGGACGTGCAGCTGTTCCGTCAGGAGCATCTACAGGAGTACATGAAGCTGTGGAACTGCGTGACGGAGATAAATCTAAATACCTTGGTAAAAGCGTGGAGAATGCCGTTAACAATGTAAATACCCTGATAAATGATGAACTGACAGGTTATGATGTCCAGGATCAGAATGGTATTGATGCTGCCATGATCCAGCTTGATGGAACCGAGAATAAAAGCAAACTGGGAGCAAATGCCATACTTGGTGTTTCTCTTGCCGTTGCCCGTGCAGCTGCTTCTTCAACCGGCCAGGATCTTTTTCGCTATATCGGCGGGGTAAATGCCAGTACTTTGCCTATACCTATGATGAACATTCTTAATGGTGGTTCTCATGCTGATAACAAGATCGATATACAGGAGTTTATGATTATGCCTGTAGGAGCCTCTTCATTTTCAGATGGCCTTCGTATGGGGGCGGAGATCTTTCACAACCTTAAAAGTGTTCTCAAGAATAGCGGACATTCAACTAATGTAGGCGACGAAGGTGGATTCGCACCAAACCTTGGCTCTAATGAAGAAGCAATAGAAGTTGTGCTGGAAGCTATTAAGCAGGCCGGATACAAACCCGGTGATGATGTTGTGATTGCACTTGATGCGGCTGCTTCAGAGTTTTACAACAAGGAAAAGAAGGTATATGAGTTTGAATCTACCGGTCAGACATTTACCAATATTCAACTTGTTGACTTCTGGAAAGAATGGGCAGAAAAATACCCGATAGTTTCGATTGAGGATGGCTTTGACGAGGATGACTGGGAAGGCTGGAATGCTTTGTATAAGTCACTGGGGGAAAAAATTCAGCTTGTTGGCGACGATCTCTTTGTTACGAATGTTAACCGTCTACAGAGGGGTATAGATGAGGGATCAGCTAATTCCATACTTATTAAAGTCAACCAGATCGGCACTCTTACTGAAACCATAAATGCCGTCCTACTGGCAACCCGTAACCAGATGACTTCAGTTATTTCTCATCGCTCGGGAGAGACTGAAGATAACTTTATTGCTGATCTTGCTGTTGCGCTTAATACGGGACAAATCAAAACAGGTTCTGCTTCCCGGTCTGACAGGATTGCGAAATACAATCAGTTGCTCAGAATAGAGGAAACCCTTGGGGACCTGGCAAAATATCCGGGAAAAAGTTTCAAATACTACAGAAAGTAGGTTGCAGGCTTAAATGACACTAAATAAGGGGGATCGCTGAGCCCCCTTATTTATTTGGCAGTTTATCGGATCATCAGTTATTTGGCATAATTAATGAATTTTGTTAGCTTTATGACAATTATCATATAACCGTAATATTATGGATCATATTAAAAAGAAATTTGTTGAGAAGGCCCTGCCGAGAGTAGCGGAATTCAGGAAACTTTTAACCGAACACGGAGACAAGGTCATTGGTGAGATAACCATAGGCAGCGTTCTTACCGGTATGAAGGGAATGGTAAGCCTTCTCACTGACACCTCAAAACTCGATCCGGAGGAAGGAATACGTTTCAGGGGATATTCAATACCCGAATTGAGAAAAAGTCTGCCCAAGGTAAATCCGGAAGGTGAACCATTGCCCGAGGGGCTTTTTTACCTCATGCTTACGGGTGAAATGCCTTCACCTGACGATGTTTCCTTTTTAAGCAAGGAATGGTCTTCAAGGTCAACTATTCCTGACTACGTTTACAAGGTGATTGATGCCCTTCCCCTGAATACCCGCCCGATGGTGCAGTTCTCAACTGCTATTCTCTCAATGGCTTCAGATTCCAAATTCATGGCGGCTTACCTTAAAGGAATCGGGAAGCAGGATTACTGGGATACAACTTATGAGGATGTAATGGACCTTATTGCACGCCTTCCCCGGATAGCATCATATATATACAGGAGGATGTATCATGACAACAAACAGATAGATCCTGATCCATCACTTGACTGGGCAGCTAATCTGGCTCATATGATGGGATACGAAAAATATGAGGTGCACAGGCTTATGAGGCTGTATATGTTTCTGCATTCAGATCATGAAGGAGGAAATGTTTCTGCACATACAACTCATCTTGTCGGATCAGCACTCAGCAATCCTTATTACGCCTATGCTGCCGGCATGACCGGTTTGGCAGGCCCCCTGCACGGTTTTGCCAACCAGGAGGTTATTCGCTGGATGTTTAATATGATCGAAGAAATTGGCCCGGCCTGTGATGATAAAGAAAAAATAAGGAAGTATGTTTTAAAAACACTTGAAGATGGTAAGGTTATTCCCGGTTACGGACATGCTGTGCTCCGGAAAACAGATCCCCGCTTTACAGCGCAGCTTGAGTTTGGCAGGAAATACCTTCCTGACGACCCCTGGCTGATTACCATGACCTGCTTGTATGAAGTTGTTCCTGAGGTGCTTGGCAGTATAAGTAAAATAAAGAATCCATGGCCGAATGTGGATGCTGGTTCAGGTGTTCTCCTGCTTCATTACGGGATTAAGGAGTTTGATTTTTATACTGTACTTTTTGGCGTGTCAAGATCTCTTGGGGTTCTTTCGCAGCTTCTATGGGACAGGGCATACGGCATGCCAATTGAGAGACCGACATCCCATCCCCTGGAATGGTTCAAGAAACAGGCAGGAATATAATTTTATTTTAAATTCAGAGAAACCGGCATTACACTGCCGGTTTTTTTTTCTTTGTTTGTGCTTAGTATAGAAGAAATAGTAAATTAGCAATTATTTTAACTGAAAGATTTTCCCTGCCGGTGAGCCATTATAGAAGATTTTTGACTGACAAGAAACCTGTTTTGGAAGACCCATATAAAAACATCTGTTTTCCGGGGATCTCGCCTGTCTGTATCTTAAGACTTATTCTATCCTGGTTTCTTGTCTCAACGACTGCCATACCGGAACTCAATGCATCACATGATAACTGGCGGGTTGTGAATTACAGCCCGGAGCAGGGGCTTTCGCAGATATCAGTCAGTTCGATTATTCAGGATTCGCACGGGTTTTTGTGGATTGGCACACAGGACGGACTTAACAGATTTGATGGCTATGGTTTCAATATTTACAGGCACCAGCCTTCAGATCCCTCATCTCTCTCCGGCAGTAATATTCACTCTGTGATTGAGGATAAAAAAGGTAATATCTGGGTAGGGACGAAGTCCGGACTGAACAAACTGGACCGGAAGACAAATTCTTTTAAGGTCTACCGCCATGAGCCCGGAAATCTTTATTCAATAAGTGACGATAATATCCATTTTTTATATGAGGACAGGGCCGGTACGATATGGCTGAAAACCAACCGGGGTATTGACAAGTATGACTCTATGACGGGTACTTTTACGCAATATCTGCATTTTGTTGATGACTCAAATTATGATACTGGCTCAGGGTATAATCATATTTATGAAGACAATAAGGAGAGGCTTTGGGTTGGAAGCAAAGACGGACTTTTTTATTTCGACAGACTGGCTGAACGTTTCAAAAGGTACTCCCATGATCCTGATGATACCCTTTCATTAAGTAACAACAAGGTGAAATGCATTTTTGAGACCTCTTCAGGGCATTTTCTGATAGGCACCGCTGGAGGGTTGAATGTTTTTAACCGCATTGACGAAAGCTTTACCTCTGTTTATATTGATCCTAATATTACCGGCCAGTCAGGTTTGAATGTGATTAATACAATTCTCGAGGATAGCCGGGGCAATATTCTGTTAGGTACAGGTTCCGGGCTTTTTACTTTTTCACCTGAGAATGATCAGATAATGCCTTTCGGCGGAAAAACAATTTCCAGTACTTTTTCTGACCTGGAAATATCCGTGATCTTTAAAGACCGGTCTAATAATCTATGGGTTGGAAGTCCCCGTGGGTTATTCATGTTAGATTCAAAAAGTAAATTTACTTCCATCCGGATTCACGACTATCTGCCGGAAGCGCCTTCCTCAGCTGCGTTAATTGCATCTGTATTGTGTTCCGGTGATGAGGAGCTTTGGATCGGAACCTGGGGTGGAGGCCTGTTTATGCTGAACAGGCAGACTGGCCATATCAGGCATTATTCAGCTAATTCGCAGATTGTCTCAGAAAGGATATCAAATGATTATGTGCATGCTCTTTTCTCTGATTCCATGGACAGGTTAATCATAGGAACCAGAAACGGGCTTGATATCCATTCGGATGATCAAAATTCCGGCTTTGAGCCCTTCTGTCCGGCAAATCAGGAAGAGCTATGCAATGTTTTCGAGTCCAACAGGGTTTACCGGATCTTTGAAGATTCGCAGCAGGTGCTCTGGATTGGTACCGGTCGCGGATTTCATTCTGTAAGTGATGGTGATTTTAGAAGCTATTACCATAATCCGCAGGACACTGCCGGCATTCCTTCCAATCAGGTCACTGACATACTGGAGTGCCAGAACGGATTTATCTGGCTGGCAACAGGTAGCGGGTTGAGCCGGTTTGAAAGAAATACGAAAACATTCAGAAATTATCGAAAAGATCCCGCAAAGGGGCGTCTCAGTCTGAGTAACAACGAGCTTACCTGCCTGCATGAAGATTCAAACGGGAATATTTGGGTAGGTACTGTAGCTGGATTGAACCGCTTTTTTCCCGGTACAGGCTCATTCATGGTATTTTCAGAAATGGAAGGGTTGCCGAATAATCTTATTAACACAATACTTGAGGATAATGAAGGTAACCTGTGGCTGAGCACCAATCGCGGACTTGCCAGATTTAATCCGGACACCTTTGACATTGACGTGTTTGATATGGCCGACGGATTGCTTAGCTATGAGTTCAATCTGGGTGCAGGTTTCAGAGGTGAAAACGGCGAGTTGTTTTTTGGTGGGGTGGCTGGGTTGAACAGCTTTTTTCCCGATTCCCTGGTAAAAAATCATATTACTCCTCCGGTGGCGATTGCATCCTTTGAGGTACTATCCGCTGAAGGGAGCCGGTTTCTATTTGCGGAAGAGAAGGAGAAGGTAATACTCCGCCCCCGGGAAAATTCTTTTATTATAGAATTTGCTGCCCTGGATTTCACATGGCCCTCCAAAAACAGTTATGCCTATAAACTTCAGGGGCTGGAGAATAACTGGATCTACACTGGCAGCAGGCGTACAGTCAGTTTTTCCGGGGTCCCTTCCGGCACTTATACTCTGCGGGTAAAAGGCTCCAACAATGATGGTGTATGGAATGAAGAGGGTATTTCTCTGCAGATAGTGATCATTACACCCTGGTGGAAATCCGTATATGCCTATGGTCTATACTTTGTTTCTCTGCTGGCCCTTGGGTATTTATTATTCAGGACCAGTACCAGAAAATTGCGAGATACCAGCCAGGCCCTTAAGGAAAAGGAACTTGCATCAGAGGAGATATCCCGGCAGAAAGAAGAGCTGGCATTTAAAAACAGGGATATTACTGACAGTATTAAATATGCCAAAAGGATACAGCTGGCCATGATGCCTAAATCACAACATTTCAGGAGGATATTCCCGGATTCTTTCGTATACTACAATCCTAAGGACATTGTCAGTGGTGATTTCTACTGGGTAAACCAGAGGAGCAGCAAGGTTTTTTTTGCAGTCATTGATTGTACCGGGCATGGTGTGCCGGGAGCATTTATGTCAATTATAGGATATGAATTGTTGCGAAATATTATCAATATTAAAAGTATTGAAAAACCTGCTGAGATCCTTAACGAACTTAATGTGGATTTTTCAAAAATTTTTAATCCGGGAGAAGAGAATAATTACTCTTTCCGCGACGGCATGGATATAGGTTTTTGCGTTATTGACTGCAAGGAATCAACTCTGGAGTATGCAGGAGCTTTTTCATCGATGTATCTTATAAGAGATAAGACAGTGAGCGAGATAAAAGGGAATCGCTTTTCTGTCGGATTGATGGGAGACTTAATTGATGAACCGTTTGAGAATCACTGCATGAAACTTGAGAAAGACGATGTTATATATTTATTCTCCGATGGATATCCCGACCAGTTTGGTGGAGAAGATGGGAAAAAGTTTAAATACAGAAGGTTCCGGCATCTATTATTGAATATTCACAGGTTCCCGTTCAGAAAGCAGGAAACGATCCTTGATCAGAGCCTCATTCAGTGGATGGGTGATCATGAACAGGTAGATGATATTCTTATAATTGGAGTAAAACCGGGACTTTGCCGTTAAGCAGAGTAATAGCCGGTATACAAATCTATTTGTCCAGTAAAAGGTTTTTTATTTTTTCAACCAGAACCTCAACCTGGAAAGGCTTACTGATGTAGTCATCCATCCCTGAGGCCAGGCATTTTTCCTTATCACCGTGGAGAGCATTTGCGGTAATCGCAATGATGGGTGTATGAGAATTGGTTGTAGACTCAATCTCCCGTATCTTTTTTGTGGCAAGAAAACCATCAATCACAGGCATCTGGACGTCCATGAGAATAATGTCATACCTGGATGTTCCAAACTTATCAAGTGCCTCCTTGCCGTTATTCGCAACATCTATGTTCTGTATAAACTTGTTAAGGCTTAGTACAACAATTTTCTGGTTTATCGTATTGTCTTCAACCAGGAGCACATTGGCATTCCTTAATATTTCAAGTGCCTCTGCTGAATCCTGGTCGGTCTCTTTGGGAGTACTTAACTTATTTTCCTCAAGTTGAGAGGTGCCGGACGACTTAAACGGAAGTGTAAACAGAAAAACCTGATTTTTTTCCTGTGTCTGCAATATATGCAGCTTTCCACCCAGTTCGGAAACTGTTTTTCTTGCAATATTAAGATCAAGATTATTGATAAAGTTCGTATAATTCTGTGTTATAAATCCGTTTCGGGGATGAATTATATCCTTGTCGCCTGAAGTAAGGTTAATGGGTTTGCTGGTCTTTATCTCAAATCTTATTTCTGTTATATCAGATATACGTCCATGTATATCTGCAAGTATGCTGATATTGATCCTGCCCGGCCGTTTGCTTTTAAGAATTGTTTCAATCAGATTCAGAAATATCTGTTTCAAACGTACCGGATCGCCTTCCAGCTCCTGCTCCTTGAGCTGGTCGTCAATATAAAGTGAAAAATCGACTACCTGTTCCTTCTGAACCGTATACAGCCTGATGATGCTGTTAATTATACTGCGAAGGTTGAATCCCTGGTCCTGGAGTTCTTTCTTGCTTTCAATGTCAACCTCGGCAATCTCTGCAATATTTTCTATTGTGCTGACAAGATTATTTGCTGAAGCTATTATGGTTTCCATCATATCTCTCTGTTCATCCGAAAGGTTTACCTTGTTGACCATATGGCCTACAAGCATGATGTTGCTCAGGGGAGTCCGAATCTGGTGGGAGAGTTTTGAAATAAACGATTCTTTAAGTTTGGTTTCATTTATTGCTTCCAGTAATTGAAGTTCTACTATTCGCAAATAGTTGGTCCGGTAATACTCCATAATCGAAGCAATAAGAAAAAGCGCAGCATAAAGTCCAATAAACCTGGTTGTAAAAAGTTCGGTGAATCCGGGCTTCAGCATGAAACTATCAGGCATGAATAACATTATTACTGTAATGATCAGAAACGAGAGGGATATTATGCTACCGTTCCTGTTTCCCAGTATAAAGACTGATAAAACAGGTACTAAAGAGAACCAAAGCAAGACCGATCCGTCATCAGGATCAGATGCAAAAAATAAAAAAAGTACAATAATGAGAAGTGTCAGGTTGAATTGTGCTGCAATGCCGTACTTTCTGGTTTTCTTTACATACCGAATGCTGCCCAGAATAATAATAGCCGATACAAGTGAAACCGATCCGTGGAAAATCTCTCCCCTTGCAAATGCAAGGGATCCAAAAACAAGGAAAAGAATAAAACCGGTAAAACTGAGCAGGTTAATAAATACTATGTTGCTCAGAACCCTCTCTTCACATTTTCCCTGCAAACCCAGACTTAAATACTTCACCAGTTTATTGAAAGGCCTCATTTATGGCATATTTTAAGAAAATTTAAGATATCCCAAAAGTAATAAAAAAACCTTGACAGCAAATGTTTAAATTAATTTACATTTGTTATTTTTAGTTATGAATCTCCATGATTCTGTGTATCACAAAAAGAGATTAATTTAAAAAATTATGAGTGACGATAAGAAGATTATTTTTTTTATGGTCGGGGTCAGTAAGATCTGGCCACCCCACAAAAAGGTGCTTAATGATATTTACCTTTCATTTTTCTATGGTGCCAAGATCGGCATAATAGGTCTGAATGGTTCAGGAAAATCCACTCTGCTTAAGATCATTGCCGGTAGTGAGAAACCTACTGAAGGCGAAGTGGTGTTCTCTAAGGGGTACAGTGTGGGGATGCTTGAGCAGGAACCGGTTCTGGATCAAGCTAAATCTGTGAGGGAGAATGTCATGGAGGGGACCAGGGAGGTGGCCATGCTTCTGAAAGAGTATGAAGAGCTGAACAATCGTTTTGCCGAACCCATGGATGATGATGCGATGAACCGGCTGATTGAGAGGCAGGGTGAGCTTACAGAAAAGATAGATAATCTTGACGGATGGGAACTGGACAGTAAACTGGAACGTGCTATGGATGCGCTCAGGTGCCCGCCGGCAGACAGTCCGGTAACCCATCTTTCAGGAGGAGAGGCCCGAAGGGTGGCACTGTGCCGCCTTCTTCTCGAGGAGCCTGATATACTGCTTCTGGATGAACCGACGAACCATCTTGATGCCGAATCCGTGCAATGGCTGGAGCAGCATCTCAAACTGTACAAGGGTACCGTAATAGCGATTACACACGACAGATATTTCCTGGATAATGTTGCCGGGTGGATACTTGAACTTGACAGGGGAGAAGGAATACCATGGCAGGGCAACTATTCATCATGGCTGGAACAGAAATCAAAGCGACTGGCGGTTGAGGAAAAGACCGCCAGCAAACGACAGAAAACGCTGGAGAGGGAACTTGAATGGGTACGCATGGCTCCCAAAGCCCGTCAGGCCAAGGGAAAGGCGAGACTTTCTGCCTACGACAGGCTCCTGAATGAGGATATTAAACAGAAAGAGGAAAAACTGGAAATCTTCATTCCCAACGGTCCCCGACTTGGCGATAAGGTAATAGAAGCCAGCAGCTTAGCCAAGACCTATGGTGATAAACTGCTGTTTGAGGATCTGAATTTCATGCTGCCTCCGGCCGGTATTGTTGGTGTAATAGGACCAAACGGGGCAGGGAAGACAACCCTGTTTCGCCTGATCATCGGTGCCGAAAAACCCGACAGGGGCAGCATCACTGTCGGAGAGACCGCCCAGGTTGCCTATGTTGATCAGGCCCATACCGAAATTGATCCTGAAAAGACGGTCTACCAGGTAATAGCTGACAACAGTGAGTATGTCCAGCTGGGAGGCAGGTCAATGAATGCCAGGGCCTATGTGGCACGATTCAACTTCACCGGTGCAGACCAGGAGAAGAAATGCGGAGTGCTGTCGGGGGGTGAACGAAACAGGCTGCATCTTGCACTCACTCTTAAAGAGAATGCCAATGTGCTGCTGCTTGATGAACCTACGAATGATATTGATGTTAACACGCTGAGGGCGCTGGAGGAGGGGCTTGAAGGCTTTGCAGGATGTGCTGTCATTATTTCGCACGACAGGTGGTTTCTGGACAGGGTAGCAACTCATATACTTGCTTTTGAAGGCGATTCGAATGTATTCTGGTTTGAGGGGAGCTATACAGAGTACGAGGAGAACCGTCGCAAAAGACTTGGTGATGAGGGGCCCAAACGTATACACTACAGAAAACTGACATCATAATTTAAAATTATCAGTAAATGGAAAGAATTGATGAACACTCTCATAATGAGAGGACATGGGCTATGTTCTGCCACCTTGGTGCTTTTGCCGGATACATTATACCCTTTGGAGGCATAATAGGTCCCATAATTGTCTGGTCGATTAAGAAGGATCAGTATGAACTGGTTGACGACCAGGGCAGGGAGGCCATAAATTTCAATATCTCAATGATCATCTATTATCTTGTCTCGGCAGTATTGATATTGGCTCTTATCGGTATACCATTGCTTGTGGCGCTGTTCTTTTTCAGAATAATCATTACGGTTGTCGCAGCAATAAAGGCCAATGAAGGGGTTCGTTTCAGATATCCATTGTGTATTCGTTTCTTAACTTGATTCAGGCTTAAACTGGTAGTATTTTTTTCATTTTTTAGTGTGCAATTTTAAATAAAAAAAAATTCATCTACATTTGTCCGCTGAGAAACAAATCTTGATTTAAATGTCGCAAAAACCTTCAGTACCCAAAGGAACCCGTGATTTCCTTCCTGATGAGATGGCACGAAGGAATCATATTTTCGATACTATCAGGGGTGTTTTTGACCTCTATGGTTATGTGCCGGTTGAAACGCCTGCTATGGAAAACCTCTCCTCTCTTTTGGGTAAATACGGCGATGAGGGCGACAAGCTGCTTTTCCGGATACTCAATTCGGGTGATTTCATGGGTAAGCTGCCCGAGGATGAGAGAGGAAGTGGCGACAGCAACCGGCTGGCAAATATGATCTGCGACCGTGGCCTCCGATATGATCTTACTGTGCCATTTGCCCGTTTTGTGGTTCAGCACCGCAATGAGTTGACCTTCCCGTTTAAAAGATACCAGATCCAGCCTGTATGGAGGGCGGACAGGCCCCAGAAAGGGCGTTACCGTGAATTTTACCAGTGTGATGCGGATGTTATCGGCAGCAATTCCCTGCTTAACGAAGCAGAGCATGCCAGGATTATTGATGATGTATTTGTCAGACTGGGAATTAAGGTAATAATAAGACTCAACAACAGGAAGATACTTGCGGGTATTGCCGGTATGATCGGGCAGCATGATAAGCTTATTGCCATGACAGTTGCAATGGACAAACTTGACAAGATCGGTCTTGATGCGGTTTGCAATGAGATGCTGGAGGGAGGCATCCCACCTGAGGCAATATCAAAACTGAAGCCGGTCATTGGCATGACCGGCAGTAACAGTGATAAGCTGGATGCATTGTCTTCACTCTTTGACGAAAAAGGGCCCGGCCTCGAGGGCACCCGTGAAATGAAGGAGCTGCTTGATATGCTGGCCCTTCTTGAAATAAAGAACAGGGTCGATTTTGACCTGGCTCTGGCACGGGGTTTAAATTACTATACAGGAACAATTTTCGAAGTAAAGGCAAGTGATGTCGAAATAGGAAGCATTTGCGGCGGCGGCAGGTATGATGATTTGACCGGAGTGTTCGGACTCGGGGGATTGTCTGGTGTGGGCATCTCTTTTGGTGCTGACCGTATTTATGATGTAATGTTGCAGTCCGTTGGTTTTCCTGAAACCGTAGTGGCTTCAACCAGACTGATGTTTGCAAATTTCGGGCAAAAGGAGGCTGAAGCCTGCCTTCCCCTGCTTGAGAAGCTTCGCAAGTCAGGTATCAGCACCGAGCTTTATCCTGACAAAGTTAAGATTAAGAAGCAGATGCAGTATGCCAACAACCGCAATATACCTTTTGTTGCCCTTATCGGGGAAAAGGAGGTGCGGGAGAAAACCGTTACTGTTAAGAACATGAAAACCGGCAGCCAGGAGACCATCAGTCAGGATGCAATAACGAACTATCTGATTACTAAAATGGTAAAGTAATTAAGGTGCTTTTTGTTTTTCCCCGTCACAGGTCCACCGGAAAGGCTTCGTCAGGCTAGAAAATAACCGTCTCCATGGCTTAAATCCTTATTTCGCCTCTTAAAATAAGAAATTACTGCAATAAGACCAGTTACTAATAAAAATGTCATTATTGTAAGAAAATCCATGAATGATGTAGTTACCTGATCTGTGGCGGGATTGGGAAATACATGTATTCCTTCCAGGAAATCGCTTCACCGGGATGGACCACCGGTAAATGTTGGCTGAGCATCTATAGCTGTATTTGGTGCAAGAGGTTCACCCCCACCGGCAGGAAATTCACCGGGAATTATTTTCTTATTAGGCCCTCCGGTTGGATTCCATCCCACATCACCTACATTGAATTTCACTTTGCCCTCCTCGGGTACAGAATTTAGAACCATCCGAACATAGGGATATATTATCCTGGTAGTGTTCTCAAGTTCTAGTTTTAAAGACTCTGAAAAATCCTGGTCAGCCCTGATTGCAGGACCTGCGCCGGCATCAACAACGTACATGCCATAATCCCTGATGGCTTCAGCAAGCCGTTTTCCCTTTTCGGTCAGACCGAGTTCATCAAGATCAGGACCTCCCTTGGATACCGGAGGAATTGCCCATAAACTCCCATAAGGTATATTGCCCGTATTGTAGTCGGGATTGGTATAGGCAAATCCATCCATACCCACAGCGGGCCACCAGACTTCCCTGCCCATCTGGATGGGTTCTTCCCGGGCTCGAACCACAATATTCAGTGCATGACCTATCGGGTGTGCTGTTTTCTTTACTTCCCATCCGCGTAGTATCCCGAATGGCGCAGCGACGCCAGTGGCACTGGTACCTAAGCGCTTAGCCAGTTCTGTGGCATGACCGATCCCTGTAGGTGAATATTGCCGATATTGCATGGCAACCGGATTACCTTCATTCCATGCATATACACGAAGATGATTGAATTTATCTATTGTTCTGTCATATACAGTTATATTTCCATCCCAGTAATCAG
>SLKJ01000202.1 GCA_007134675.1 Bacteroidales bacterium | reverse complement strand
GTTGACCCGTATTGAAAGCTTGTCATCCATATACGGTTTTGTATTCTAATGGTTCAAAAGAGCAATACATTTATCAATCTCCCGCACAATTCTGTTAACCTTTATTTTGGCATCGTGTGAACTGCCACCTGTACTCAGAATGGCCTTTGCCAGTTTAAGGTTTTCATACCTGCGTTCCAACTCCTCAAATGCAGTTGCCTTAAGTCTCAGCTGCTCGGACAATTGATGTTTCTCCATTCGGAGTCTGACGCACTCCTCTTCGGATCCTTCAAGCAGTGAAACAATTGTTTCGACTTTTTCCTTCAGGCGAATTAACAATTGATCCTTACTACTCTCCATATCCTTACTTTACTTATTACTTGCAAATTTAATACAGCTTTTGCAAATAAAAAAATAACCCGATTATATTATGATAAATATCCAAAGGATTTTTAGTTTTACACCATAGTTCAGCATAAAAACAACACCTGCCGGAATCAAAATATTGTATAATCTTAGCATATAAATGAAAAAGTTTCAAGTTTTTCTGGTTATTTTTCTTACTGTTTTTGCAAAGGTTCTCTGTGAAGAGATCCCCATTAATTACTTTAATTCTCCTGTCGATTTCCCGTTAAGCCTTTCTGCAAACTTCGGAGAATTAAGGACCAATTCGTTTCATGCTGGCATAGATATAAGAACCGGTGGTGTTACAGGTAAAAAAGTCAGGGCCGCTGCAGATGGATTTGTCTACCGCATCCTCGTCTCCCCTGTTGGCTATGGAAGAGCATTATACATTGAGCATCCCAACGGGTATGCAACAGTATACGGTCACCTGGATCAGTTTAATGAGGAGATTGAGGCTTATGTAAAAAAGGAGCAGTATAAACAACAAACCTTCAGTGTCAATCTGAATCCGCCCCCTAACAGGTTCCGCTTCACCCAGGGCGATCTGATCGGTTATTCCGGAAATAGCGGGTCTTCATTCGGCCCGCACCTTCATTTCGAGATAAGGGAAGCTGCAACACAAAAACCTGTCAATCCTCTTTTATTCGGTTTTGATGTCAGAGATAACCTGCCTCCTGTTTTATATACCCTCGCTGTATATCCGATGAACCATAACAGTTTTGTCAATGGTAAAAGTAAGCCTCTGTATCTCCCCCTTAAAGGGGCAAGGGGTAAATACCATATTCAGAAAAGAACCCCGGTGGAAGTTTATGGCGATATAGGCTTTGGAATAGAGACTATAGATTTTCTGAATGACTCTCCAAACCGTTGCGGTGCATGGTCTGTTGAACTGCTGCTTGATGAAAAAAGTGTATACAGGCATGAACTGACCAGGTTCTCTTTCGGAGAATTACGATATATCAATTCGCATATAGATTATGCCGAAAAAATTATTAACAGGAGGGATATTCAGCGCACATTCCTGCAGCCCAACAACCGGATGAGTATATACAAACATCACGTTAACCGTGGTATCGGGATGTTTTACAATGAGGGAAAGACCGAAGTCAGAGTTACTGTCAAGGATGCATATAAAAACAAGGCTGAGCTTTTTTTCAGGGCTAAAACAATACTCCCGGAACAAACGGACGTGCCCCCCCCTCCCCGTCCCGATAATTTTGCTATGCTCATGCGGTATGATCAGCCAAACAGGTTCACAAACAGTAACGTGTCTGTTTCAGTTCCTGCAGGTGCATTGTATGATGATCTGCTTTTTGAGCATTTTTCATCTCCACCGGTCAATGAAAGCCTGACCCCGGTATACCATATTCACAATAGATTCACCCCGGTACACCTAAATTATAACCTGAGCATTGCAGCTCCTGATATCCCGGTTCACCTGCAGGATAAGGCGCTTATTGTCAATTTGAACAACAGCAATAATAACCCTTCTCCGGTAAACAGCAGATGGAGCGACGGTTATATTCATGGCCAGACCAACCTGTTCGGACGGTTTACCATTAAGGTTGATACCATCACTCCTGTAATAGAGCCATTAAATATTGTTCCCGGAAGAGATATGAGCAACCGCCGGATGATAAGTTTCAGGATAACTGATGACCTTTCAGGAATTAGTTCATATAATGGCTATATAGATGGGAAATGGGTATTGTTTGAATTTGATCCTAAAAATGACCATCTTTTTTATATTTTCGATGATGAAAGAATTGGCCGTAATAAAAACCGGAAGCTTGAACTTATAGTGACTGACAGAAAAGAGAATACCTCCGTTTATAATGTAGAGTTCTTCTATTGATACAATCCCAGTGAAGTCTGCCAATCAGTGCTCTTTTAATTTTAAATATGCTATTTACCTAAAACCTTACGATGAACTACAACTTAACTGCAGCTAAAACTAAATGCCTGCTGAATTTTATTTCCTTATTGCTGGTATTTATTATACCAGTGCCGGCAGTCACCGGTCAGACTGTTTCAATTAACGAGGTAATGGCATCCAACGGTGAAACGATTGCTGATATGGATGGTGATTTCGAGGACTGGGTGGAGTTTTATAATTATGGAGATGAACCGGTAGACCTTGAAGGTTATGGCTTTTCTGATGATTATGACAACCCTTTTCGCTGGATATTCCCTTCGGTAACGATAGATCCGGGAGAATACCTTCTGGTCTGGGCCTCTGGCAAGGACCGGCGGCCGGAAGGAACCTGGATAAACGGAACCAGGCATGAGGTGCTATTGGGGAATAAAACTGAACTGCACACCAACTTCAGGATTGCCCGGGAGGGTGAGGAATTACTTCTGACCTCCACAGATGCCGTGCGTGTTGATGAAATACCTCCTACTGAAATCCCCAGAGATATGTCATATGGAAGATATCCGGACGGGACAGGGGAATGGTTATGGTATACGGACCCTACACCCGGACAACCTAATCATGACGGGGGACTTTCAGAAATGCCAGTTATACCCGATCCTCCGCGGTTTACCCGTAACGGTGGTCCATTTACTGAAGATTTTTTGCTTGGTTTTGAGTTTGACGAGGGACTGGAGATCTATTTTACAACTGACGGAAGTGAGCCGAAACCGGGTATATCAAGCCTTTATTCCCAGCCATTTGACATTTCAGAAACAGCAATTGTCCGCGCAGTTTCCTACAAACCAGGAGTGGCAACCAGTAAAATTGTAAAGGAATTGTATACAAAACTCACAAACAGCACCAACCAGTTCAGCTCTAACCTGCCGCTGATGGTCATCCACAAATTCGACCAGACCATTTCTGCCGGTCATCCACGTGTTCCTGTATATATCACCATTAATGACAAAGGTGAGGACGGAAGGGTACGCCTTTCAGATGACCCTGTCCTGCAGAGCAGGGCGGTAATTAATATGAGAGGTTCAAGCTCTATGAGGTTTCCTAAAAAAATGTTTGGTTTTCATCTCCAGGAGGAGGATGGAAGCAACCGTAAAGAGGCTCTCCTTGGAATGCCTGAGGAGCATAACTGGATACTCAACGGCCCATACAGTGATAAATCATTAATGAGAAACGTCATTGCTTACGGACTGAGTAACGATATTGGCAGGTATTCCCCAAGGACCCGTTTTATTGAGGTTTATCTTCATGACGGAACAGGTCCACTGACAGACGATCATTATCACGGTGTATATGTTCTTATTGAGCGAATTAAGTGGGCCGATGGCAGGGTAGAAATAGAGAAAATCGGACAGGATGATAACCAGGCACCTGAAATTACCGGAGGTTATATAATCAAAAATGACAGGTTCAATCCGGGAGAAGAGGGATTAATGACTGAAAGGGGAACTAACCTCGCGTTTGTAAGGCCAATGGAAGGAGATATAACTCCGCAGCAAAAAGCATGGCTGGAGAACTACCTTACTGCGTTTGAAACTGCACTGTTCGGTGATAACTTTAAAGATTTTAATAAGGGATACAATAATTATATTGATGCTGATTCATTTATAGATGCTCACCTGATTACAGAACTTCTCAAGGAAATTGACGGTTACCGCCTGAGCACATTCATGCATAAGGAACGCAATGACAAACTTGTAATGGGTCCTTTATGGGACTTTAACCTCAGTCTTGGCAATGCCAATTATCGTGAGGGATGGAAACCGGAAGGCTGGTATTATGAGCTTATTTCCGAAGCCCAATACCTGAATGGGTGGTACAGCAGGCTCTTTGAAGATCCTGAATTCATGGCGAGATATCAGGAGAGGTGGTGGCAGCTGAGACGCGGACAGTTTTCAGATGACTCACTCAGAAACCGAATCAACCATTATGCTAATCTTCTTGACGAATCGCAGGAAAGGAATTTCGAACGCTGGCCGGTACTTAATCAGTATGTATGGCCCAACTGGTATATTGCCCCTACTTATGAGGCAGAGATTGAATGGATGACTGACTGGCTTATGGAACGGACAAACTGGATGGACCAGCAACTGGGTAGACCCTCTACACTTATTCATTACTGGCACTTTAATAACCTGACTTCCGGAAACTTAACCAGTATACCGGCAGATTATTCAGTGGGGAATAATGCATCGGTCACCTATTCAGGAACAGGTAGCGGTTATATGGACAGGGTAAATGACGGTACGCTGCTCAATGCCAGTATTGGACAACCGGCAGGAGAAGCACTGAGAGTCAGAAATCCCTCCTCCAACAGGGAACTGATATTCTCACTGCCAACCAGCGGATACGACGATATCGTATTCCGGTATGTGGTTAAACGTACAACCAATGGTGCGCGGCAACAAACTGTATATTACCGGACCAGCGATCACAGTGACTGGGTAATTTTCAGCGACACCCTTAATATAACTGAAACGTATCGTCAATTCAGGTTCAATTTTGCAGGCATTGAAGAGGCAGCCGACAATCCGCATTTCAGCATAAGAATACTGTTTCATGGTGAAGAGGCCTCAGGAACATCGGGAAATAACCGTTTTGACAATATCAGCCTTGAAGGATACATCAATCATTTTTACAGTAAAAGTGATGGTGATCTTACTGACCTGACGACCTGGGGTACAGAAACTGATGGCAGCGGTAATCAACCTGCATCATTTAACCATGCCTATTTTCATGTCCATAACAGGGAGTCAGCGGTTATAAGCTCAAACTGGGAGGTTTCAGGAAAAGGCTCAAGGGTTATAGTCGGTGATGGCGTCAGTCCCCTTTCTCTCAGATCAGAGGCAGTTCTTGATGCAATTGTTGATATTATGAATAAATCAACACTTGAACTCGCCAATAGTTTTCTTCCAACACTTAACAACCTTAAGAGTGGATCGACAGTCATTTTTACCGGCGAAGCTACCAGCATACCTTATAACTCCTATTACAATCTCATCCTTGATAATCTGGATCCTGTTTTCAATGGGAACGGCGTGATTGAAATAATGGGCGGTTTAAGCCTTAAAGGCCATGTACAAATGCCTGATGCAAGAGGCAACCATGAATATGATCTGGTTTTCACAGGTCATTCAGAACAACTTATAAGCGGGAATGGTAATGTTGTAAGAGGATATAATATTGTTTTTGACAAATCGGCAGGTACCGTAACCTTTTCAGATGAAAACGGGGGAACAACTCTGTCGTCCGATAACCAGATGATTTACAAGATGATGCCTAATGCAGCATTTATAGATAATGGGATAACCATCTATGCAGGAAACAGTGTTAATATATCCGGAAATCCTGAATCATATAATTTCACGGGTACATTTGTGTTGGCGGATTACCATAAGGGAATTATCAATGGTGCCGGGAATAATAATAATTTCAATATTCGTGATTCAAACAATAACAATACAAATGCCTCTGCAGAACTTAATAATCTGATAATCAGAACCAAAAATCAGGATGGCGAATTCAGGTTCCGGGATGGAAGCACCAATCAATTTACCTTAAAGGGTGATCTCATAATTGAATCCGGTGTATCCGGCCGGTTACTTTTTTATGAAAATGAGGTGCAAGTCGGAGGGAAACTGGTCATTGAAGAGGGCTTCTCCGGAACAGTTGAAAACATCTCCAAACTAATTTTTAACGGATCAGACAGCCGTCAGTTACTCAGTACCGGCCAAACTATCCATATTGGCAACCTCATAATTGACAATCCGGAAAACCTCACGCTTGAAGGAACAGTGATTGTAAATAATAACCTGCATCTTGAAAACGGTAATATTCTTGTCTCAGAAAACAGCCTCCCGAAACTTGACACCGGTGCTGAAATATCCGGATATGACGAACAAAGGTTTATTGACGGCCCGCTTGGTATCTACCTGAATAATATTGATCCGGAAAAGGTTTTATTTCCAATCGGTAAAGATGGCACCTATAAACCGTTCATCCTTGAAGCAGGTCACTCAAACACGAACAGAAACCTTTATATCGCTGAAAAGATGTCCGATCCCCCAGCTGGAATTGCTATACCGGAAGGATTGCTGCATATTGCGGGAGATTACCATATCAATCTTGAAATTGTCGGGGATTACCATATCAGCTCTGCCTATGCAACCATGCTTCATGACACCCATGATACAGAATTGGAAGAAGATCATTTAAGAATTGTCAAATCTGAGGGTGGTGCCTGGGTCAATCTTGGAGGAACGGCCGGATCCGGTGTTGTTAAATCAACAACTCCTTTTACAACACCCGGTATTTTTGCAGTTGCAATAAAAGAACCGGATCTTCTTCAAATCAATTTATATCCAAACCCTGCCACCGACATTCTCCAGGTGGAATTTACACAGAATATAAGATATGCAGCAGTAATATCACTTTTCACCCTTAATGGCAGCAAGGTAATGGAAAGGACGCTGGCTCCCGGGGATAATACAAGCGGATCAATTAACCTGGCCGGAATAGAACCGGGTTTATATGTTGTTAAGATCAATTACGGTCCATATAATATATCCAGAATAGTTGTCATAATTTAACTCTGGCAGGACGTTTGCTGCAACTTTGTAAATTTCTTAAGGAAACCTGAAAAATTGAATAAATTGTTGATAAAATCCGCAGGAATTGAGGATAGTTTTACTAAATTTCAATCAAATCAAGTAGGTCCAAATCTGAAATAAACAATAATCTTATAGATGTATTGCACGTTGAACAGGACTCACCTTTTTCATCTCGCAATTCTGCTTTTTCTTTCATTACAACCAGTTTCATCCAGAGATCTGGTAATAAATGAGGTAATGGCATCCAATGCAACAACAATATCAGATGAGGACGGGGACTTTGAGGACTGGATCGAGTTGTATAGTTATGGTTCAAAGCCCATTAACCTCGAAGGGTATGGACTTTCAGACGATTATGGGAATCCCTCCAGGTGGATATTTCCTTCAATAGTTATCGAGCCAGGGCAATTTCTTATGGTTTGGGCCTCAGGAAAAGACAGGAGTAAGATCGGGGCACCATTACATACAAACTTCAGGATCAGTTCCAGGGGTGAAGAAATTATTCTGACTGACCCTTCCGGAATTATAATTGATGAGATCCCACCAACCAGCATCCCAACAGATATATCATACGGCAGATTCCCGGACGGATCAGACGAATTGTTCTATTATAAAAACGCGACTCCGGGTCAGCCCAACTCTGAAACCTCCTATTCAGGAATACTTGGCCCTGTTATGCTTTCGGATAAACCCGGCTTTTACTCTGATACGATATGGCTTGAGCTGAGTCATCCCGACCCGGAAGTTGTTATTTACTATACTCTTGACGGCTCCATTCCTGATAAAAATTCAACGGAATATACCTCGCCTATCAGGATAACTGACAGGTCAGAAGAAGACAACCGGCATTCAATGATACCGACAAACTTTATTACTCATTGGCGGGGTTGGAAAGAACCGGCGGGAAAGGTTGCAAAAAGCACAATTCTGAGAACCGTAGCTTTAAAGCCTGATTATTTAAGCAGTAGGGTCAGATCAGCAACCTATTTCGTATTTCCGGAGAAGAGTGACCGATATTCCCTGGATGTGGTTTCTCTGATAACTGATTCTGATAATTTCTTTTCCGATTCCATAGGGATTTATGTTCCAGGTAACAAATATTCAGAGGGGCAACAGGGGACAGGGAATTATATCGAAAGGGGTATTGAATGGGAACGGCCTGCTTCCATCGAATTTTTCTCAGATGACCTGGCTTTTCAGCAGGATATAGGGGTCAGAATTCATGGAGGATGGACAAGAAGGGATCCTATTAAATCACTGAGGCTTTATGCAAGAAATGAGTATAGTGAAAGCAGATTTAACCATCAAATTTTCCCGGATCTTCCCTACACCAGCTATAACCGTCTGCTTTTAAGACAATCGGGGAATGACTGGGCAGAAACCATGTTCAGAGATGCTGCTGCCCATTATCTTACCTCTCATCTTGATCTGGACATCATGGCCTACAGGCCAAAAATTGTTTTTATAAATGGTGAATACTGGGGAATAAAGAATTTAAGGGAAAGATATGACCGGCATTATCTCGAACGGGTTTATGGAGTGAACCCTCTAAACATTGATTTACTGACTTCCCAGGGACCCGGTATAACAATAAAAGAGGGAGATTCTGATCATTACGACGAGATGATTAAATATATCACATCAAATGATATGAGTGATGATAGTTTATTCCTCAAGATACCGGAAATGATGGACATCAACAATTTTCTTGATTATTTTGCAGCCCAGATATATTTCGGAAACACTGACTGGCCTCAAAACAATATAGATTTCTGGCGAATGAAGGTTGATTATGACCCTAATGCCCTGAAAGGACATGACGGCAGATGGCGATGGCTTCTTTTTGATGTGGACAGGTCATTCGGACTATTTACCGCGAACGATGTTGATATGATAAAGCATGTGACAATGCAGTATAATAATGGCCGTGAATGGCCGAATCTGCTATTGAGAAATCTGCTTGAAAATGAAAGTTTCACATACTCATTTATTAACCGTATCGCCGATCAGCTTAACACCGCCTTTATACCTTCAAGGGTTCATTCTGTAATCGACAGCTTCAGCAAACTCATCGAACCTGAAATTGAAGAATTTATTCACCGGTGGAGATACCCTTCCTCAAATAATCACTGGAAATCGAATGTGCAAAGCATGCATAATCATGCAACACACCGGCCGGATTATGTACGCCAGCATGTAATGGACCATTTTGAAATCGAAAATATGATCAACCTATCTGTAACAACAGACTCTTTAAACCATGGTCATTCCCGGGTCAATTCAATTAAAATTACACCAGACACCCCAGGAGTACCTCATGATCCCTTTCAGTGGACAGGGAGATATTTTCATGGAATACCGGTTGAGATAGAGGCAATTGCCAAAGAAGGATATTCATTCAGTCACTGGACAGGAACAGGAATCAGTATTGAAAATAAAAATGACAGGATTCTTAAATTAACTCCTAAAGAAGATATAGATATTAAGGCACATTTTACCTACACCGTTATACCTGATCTGATCAGTTACTGGTTTTTTGGTTCAGACCTGCCCAATAACACTCCTTTGGAAACCGTAATGCCGGTATTCAGCCGTTGGACCAACACAATTATTGAGTACCGTTCTGCCCTGCAAGGCTACCCTTTTAATAAAAATCATTCATTCTGGCGAACAGCCTCGCTGGAGAGAAGGAATGCCCCTACAGAGACCAACTATCATCCTGAAGCCAATAATGATATTATTTTTGAGGATTCTGATATGCGGGGTATTCAGGTCAGGCAACCTCTGGCTGATAATGATAATAAAAGCACAATGATCTTCCACCTTCCGACCCATGGATATCAAAACATTGAATTCCGGTTTGCAGCAATGAATGAAGGTGCTGCAGAAAAACTCATTATCGATTATTCTGTTAATAGTGGTGAGCCCTGCTGGAGCAACGAAGGGATGATAAATCATCTATATAATCTTTCTGAAGCTTACCAGCTCTTTCTGGTTGACCTTTCAGCTGTTGAGGAGGCTAACAATAATCCGTCTCTGAAATTACGGATCCGTTTTTATGCAGATAACATGACTGTAAATGAGGGTAAAAGAATCACTTTTAACAATTTCAGCCTGCATGGCTTCCCCCGGGATGAAATTGTTTTCAGCAGTAAAACCAGAGAAGAAGATTATTTTGATGTGAATGTTTTTCCAAACCCCGCCACGGACATTCTCAGGGTTGAATTTATGCATGATATCAGATACGCAACAGTAATATCACTTTTCACCCTAAACGGCACTATGGTGAAACAAAGGACCCTTGCCCCGGGAAATAATAAACCGGCTTCAATTAACCTGACCGGAATAAAACCGGGGTTATATTTTCTGAGCATAAATTACGGACAATATAAAATCTATAAAACCGTTACTATCCTGTAGTTTATCTGAATTGTTTCAATGATTTATCTGAATTGTTTCAATGATTTATCTGAATTGTTTCAATGATTTATCTGAATTGTTTCAATGATCTATCTGAATTGTTTTACACCACCGGTTATCTTAATATTAGGTCAATCTTATTTAAAAATTTGATTCTTTTTTAGTAGTTTTGGGCAATTATATTAGATTTCCTGCTAGAAATTTTATACAAACACCGTAACATAGTTACTTGTTCCATTGTATAAATAACCGGCAATAACAGAAATTATCGGATGCATATTCTTTTCAGACTGGCTTTGGTTTTGTTTGTACTGGCCGCGCTATCTGCTGCAGCTGTGTATATTGAAATTCCCTATAATATCAATACAAAGGGACTTATAATACCTGTCAGGGAATGGCATCTTGACAGATTATCTGACGGGACTATACTTAACACTAAAAAGAATAACCTTACAAACAGTATATCCTATTACTCGGTCCTTGAATTTCAGCGCGGTGACCATGCACGGTTTATCATGAATGAAAAAATACTCTCCGGCAGACTGGTCAATGAAGGCGACACTATCGGACATATTAAATCCTACGAGGAGGAGCGCAGGTTGCTTACACTTATGAGTGAACTGGAAAAGCAGAAAAAACTTCTTCAGATCTCCCTTTCGGGGGAAAAGCAGGAAGAGATCAATTCTGCCCGGGAGAAGTTTATTCTTGCTGAAAAGGAATACGAAACACAGAAAAGGGTGACAGCAAGAATGGAAGTCCTTCATAAAACCGGAGTTATTGCAGATGAGGAATGGGAACTGGCACTAAATGATTACCTGGTTAAAGAACAAAACATGGTTATTGCACGTTCAGCGCTGGAAGTGGTTTCAACAGGTGCAAAACCCGAGGAGCAGGAACTTATTATAGCAAATATAAATTCCTATCAGAAACAAATCCGGCAATCAGAAGATCGCATCGATGCGTTAAACATACTGGCCCCTTTTTCAGGAACGATAATAAGACAACAGGGAAACACCAGTGATAATGAGTCAATTATCAGGGTTGCTGACTTTAGCCGGATGATAGTTACCCTGCCTGTGGACCTCTACCAGCTTGCCTATATTGAAAATGGCAACCCTGTAAACCTGAAGATAAACTCACGTAGACGCAACTACAGGGCAAAAGTGATTGATGTCGACAATACGGTGCAGTTCATGGATCAGCGGCAAAATATTTTTGTTACTGCTATCGTTGAAGAAGAGCCGCACAGATTCCTCCCCAGTATGCTGGTCCAGGCAGAAATTTTATGCGGAAATGTTTCGGCCTGGGACTACATTAAGAGGATATTCAAAGTGGTATTTGAGAATTAGGCGATGTTGAGGATTGAGCGAAAATATCTGGTACCGAACCACAGAATGAATGCATTGAGGGAACGCATAGCATCCTTTGTCAGTCGTGATAAATATACGAGGTGTAATAACCAGGGTATACCAGAGTATACCGTTCGAAGCATCTACTTTGACAGCAAAAACTTTTCCTGCTATGCCGAAAAACATGAGGGTGTCATGCTGCGAAGAAAATTCAGGATAAGAGGTTATAATGAATTTACATCCGACACTTGTGCTGTGATGGAAATAAAGCGTAAAATTCAGGCGCGTCAGAAGAAATACAGGTCGAGGGTTCTTTTTGGAGATATCGAAAAATTACTCCAAAACGGGAATCTGCACAAGTACATTATTATCAACGGAGAGGATGGCGCAGACATTACAAATGCCGGGAAATTCATGTACCATATCAAAAAAAACCAGTTCATCCCTACCTGTCTTGTCACCTATGAGCGGGAGGCATACTTTGGTAAACTGGACAAAGGGGTTAGGATCACTTTCGACAAGAATATAAGGAGCCGGTTATTTCCGCGGTTAGACACGCTGTATGATGATTATGGTCTCAAACCCCTTTTTAAAAATCATTTTATTCTTGAAATCAAATATTTTCGCCCGGATATGCCTGTCTGGGCAAGGTCGATCGTTCAGGAGTTCAGGCTGCGCAATGATGCTCTATCAAAATATGCGATCGGAATAGATGTAAACAAGGAAAAAGTGCTGGTAACATATTGAATGATTAATAAGCTTTTGCAATGGCAAACGATTTTCAGAATATTTTCATGTTCAACATCACCGCTACCGATGTTATAGGTAATGTGCTTGTTGCCATGATATGCGGAATCCTGATAGCCCTTTTGTATAAGTATACCTACAAGGGTCTGAACTACTCTGCCTCCTTTACCATATCTCTTATTATGCTGACAATGATCACTGCAATAGTGATAATGGTTATAGGTAATAACCTGGCAAGGGCTTTTGGTATGGTTGGTGCAATGTCAATAATCCGTTTCCGGACAGCCGTCAAGGATGCTGCCGATATAATGTTTATATTTTTTGCCCTTTCTATAGGACTTGCCGCCGGGGTTAAACTTTACTCAGTAGCGGTTCTGGGCACTTTTTTCGTGGGATTTGTCTACCTTATTATAACAAAATTCGGTTTTACCCTGCCGCAGAACAGGGAGTTCCTGATGCAGATAACTGCCCGTGGCGATCAGCTTCCCGACAATCCTTTTATAAACACTATCAAACCCTACTGCCGGCGACAGAAGCTGGTCAATGTCAAAACTATGGGCCAGGATCCGGATCAGCTTATGGAGTTCTCCTATTATATTAAAATGAAGGATGACCAGAAGGGTAACCTGCTTGTCGCAGATATCAGGAGACTTGCAGGTGTGGAACAGGTTAACCTCTTCTTTGACGAAGATGAGTTGTAACCAATAACTGGAAATTCCTTATAATGTCTGTGTGGTTTTAGCATAAAATGGAAAGCAAAAAACCAAATCAGTTTATTGCCCTTGGCATTATGTCTGGCACCTCAGCCGACGGACTTGATCTTGCGCTATGCAGGTTTGAAAAGATTCAACACTGCAAGTCTGATAACGGTACTGAGAAAAAACCTGTTTATGATGATCGCAGTACCAACAATCATGAAAAAAGGAACCCGTCAGGAAAAGATTATAGTTTTGCCACCTGGAATTTTGAGATCCTTAAAACCCGGAATTTTTCATACTCCGGAACCTCATGGCCTGAAAGGCTTGTTGCTGCCGAAAATTCAGATGGTTATTCACTGATGGAAATGCACCGGGATTTTGGCAGGTTTACCGGAAATGCAATACAGGATTTCCTTGCCGGTCCCGGTCCCACACCTGATCTCATAGCATCCCACGGCCACACCATTTTTCACCGGCCCGAAAAGGGAATCACCCTCCAGATCGGGGATGGTGCAGAGATTGCTGCTGTTACCGGTATTACAACGGTATCTGATTTCAGGCGCCTTGATGTTGCCCTTGGGGGACAGGGTGCTCCTTTGGTCCCCATAGGTGATGAGCTGCTGTTTGGCAATTATGACTACTGCCTTAACCTTGGTGGGTTTTCCAACATATCTTTCCGCGAAAGCGGCAAAAGAGTGGCTTTTGACATCTGTCCGGTAAACATAGTTCTCAACAGGCTTGCACAATCAAAAGGCCTTGAATACGATAAGGGGGGACTGATGGCCCTTTCGGGGAAAGTAATACCCGCGTTACTGGAAAAATTTGAGACCCTTGACTTCTACAACCTCAATGGCCCCCGGTCGCTTGGTAAGGAGTGGGTTGAGGAGGTTTTTATGCCTCTGCTGGAAACAACGAGTGCCCCGGTTGAAGATAAGATGAGAACAGTCTGTGAGCATATTGCCCTGCGTATTGCATCTTCTTCGGTTGCCGGACCTGATTTAACCGCTGCTTCGTCTCTGCTTGCAACAGGTGGAGGTGCAAAAAACGGATTTCTGATGGACCTGATAACTGAAAAAATTTTGCCTGTAAGCATCACCATCCCCGGTGAAGAACTCATTGATTTCAAGGAGGCTGCTGTATTTGCCTTTCTGGGGGTTCTGAGGCTCAGAAACGAAATAAACTGTCTTGCATCGGTTACAGGCGCAAAAAAGGATAACTCAGGCGGAATTGTTCATCTTAGTTAATATAATCTGATTACAGGGTCCATTCCCGGCGAAAAAATAATTCCGGGAATTATTACAGGATATTTCCTGATTTGCAGTAATCAAAAAAAAATCGTAATATTGCACCCTATTTCAGAATAAATCAAACCAGATAATAAGCAATCATAATGGATTTAATGCGTGTGGTAGAAAATGAATTCGGAAGGAAAAACGACTACCCCAAATTCAACAGTGGTGACACTATCACTGTACATTACAAGATAGTAGAAGGCAACAAGGAGCGAATTCAGCAATTCAGGGGCGTTGTATTGCAGCGCAGGGGACGCGGACTGGCGGAGACGTTTACGGTAAGGAAGATATCGGGTAACGTTGGAGTAGAGCGTGTTTTTCCTGTCCAGTCGCCTTACATTGAAAAAATAGAAGTTAACAAGCTGGGCCGTGTACGCCGTGCCAGGATCTTCTACCTCAGAAAACTCACTGGTAAAAAGGCAAGGATCAAGGAGAAAAGATTTCAGTTACAGAGTACAATTTGACATGGATAATAAACCGGGGACAACCAGCAGACGGGACTTTATCGGAAATGTTGCAGCACTGGGAGCTATTGGTACCTTTGGTGCCGTCAACCTTCTTTCTTCATGCCAATCACGAAAGAAAAAATTTGTACCACCAGTCTTTCCGGAAAGGGCCCCCGACGGACCGGTTCTTAAAGCGGGCATTATAGGATGCGGAGGCAGGGGTACAGGAGCGGCATTCAATTTCATTGATGCAGGACCAAACCTCCAGGTAACTGTCCTTGCAGATCTTTTCCAGGACCGTATTGACAGATGCAGGGAATCCCTTAAGGAACAACGTGGAGTTGAGATATCCGATGAGAACTGCTTCACCGGCTTTGATGCCTACAAAAGGGTTATGGAGTCGGATGTGGATATTATCCTTGAAGCTTCTGTGTCAAAATTTCGCCCAAAGCATTTCGAAGCCGCTGTACAGGCCAGAAAACATGTCTTTATTGAAAAGCCAGCAGGTGTTGATCCGGTGGGTGTCAGATCAGTGATGGCCTCAGGCAAAATGGCAGAAGCAGCAGGATTATGTGTGGTTGCCGGCACTCAAAGAAGACACCAGCTTGATTATATCACAACCTTCGGCATGATCAAGAACGGAGCTATCGGCGATCTTAAATCAGCAAATTGCTACTGGAACAGGACTGCACAGCCGGTCACCCGACGACGGGAAGGATGGTGCGATATGGAAGCTATGATAAGGAACAGGGCCAACTGGATATGGCAGACTGGCGACTCGATTGTCAACCTGCTTGTTCATCAGCTTGATGTGATAAACTGGTTTTTTGAAAAACATCCTGTTCGGGCGACCGGTTTTGGCGGACGGCACAGGCGGCAAACAGGTGATATGTATGACTTTTTCAGCGTAGATTTCGCTTTTGATGATAAAAGAAGTTTTCATGGCACAACCCGTGAGATTAACGGATGCAGCAACAGGGTTGAAGAGATAATTTTCGGTACTAAGGGATATACCAATTGCCAGAATAAAATTTTCGATTACGACGATAATGTGATATGGGAGTATCAATATCCGGTTGGTGACGACGGCACATCAACCGGCAGGGTTGCAATATCACCCTACGATCAGGAGATTATCAACCTTGTAACTGCCATACGTAACAATACACCCATAAATGAGGCGCAGGATCTTGCCGTTTCATCACTCGTGGGCATCATGGGAAGAGAATCGGCATATACCGGACTTGACAAAACCTGGGAGGATATGATGAACTCTAATCTGGAATTAGGGCCAAAGGAGTTCAGGATGGGGCCCGTTACTGATTTTGAAGCTGTTGTCCCCGTTCCCGGAAGAGCCCCATAACTATCTGAGCCTGTCCGCCTCTCTCCCTGCATCTTCAAGGATCTTTTCAGCCTTTTCATCTGCTTCACGGACAAGTGCATTGGCCTTTTGATCAGCCTCTCTCCTGATACCGTCGGCACTCCTTTTTGCTGCGGTTTCTGCAATGCGACCACGGCCTGAGGCCTCCTGCTCTAATTTGGAGGCAGCCGCTTTCCCTTCTTTTCTGATCTTTTCGGCAGCATCGGCAGCAGCCTGTCTTATCTGTTCAGCCCTCTGTTCAGCTTCCCTGAGTATCTGATCTGCCCTTTCCGAGGCTTCCTCCCTTACCCTCTCCTCCACCTGTTCAACACGCCTCTCAACCTCTTCAACAGCCTGGGTTCTTATCTGATCCCTTACCTGGTCGATGGTTGCCCGTGCGCTTTCCCTTATATTAAGTGATATTTGCGGCTCAGAGAATGTTCCCGTTATCCTGGCATCAACATTAACATTTTCACCAGGCTGAATATTCAATCCGCGGGCTGCAGCACCAGCTGCAAGATCATCTATTACCTGCTCAGCCCCGGAACCGAACTCAGATCTGGGTATGGTCATTTTCATCACATAATTCATTGTACCGTCAATACCCTGGTCCCCGCCAATAACCATCATTACAGGACCCAGTCTCGCATCGAATGGATCAAGGTAAACCCGTCCATCAGATATTTTGAACCCGATATTCAGATCCCTCAAAACATTATCCCTGTCCTCCCGCAACCTTAGTGCACCGGAGAGCCTGTCAAAAGTTGTGGAGCTGATAACTTCAACAGCGGATGTTCTCAGGCGACCCGTTGCATCAATTGAATTCATTACTGGCATCATCTCCTCATCCAGCAATGCATTCATGCTTATCATGGCAGAATAGCTGCCCCTGAGATCCCCCGCCAGCGGTGTAAGTTTCTGCACCGTGTTGAAAGTATGAAAAGATGAGGGAATATCGAAATCCCTTATGTCAATCGAAAAATCAAAAAATGGAGCATCCATATCCTTCGTATTGTATTCGCCAGACATATCAATCGAACCACCCAGCATATTCATGGTAACCCCTTCCAGTAAAACCATTTTATCGCGCACCAGGACACGTCCGCGAAGCTGCCTTATTTCCATATTGTTGAACAATAAATCATCTATTGATGAAGCAAGAGTAAAATCAATATTATCAGGCACCTTAACAATGGATAGAGGAACCGTATCAGCGTCAGCCTCTTCAGGCGACAAGGCAATAAGTTCATTCAGATCAAGCATTGTGGAGGAGAACATCATTGTACCTGCAACGGTACCGTCATTGAAAAGGTAAGGAATGAAATTCTCCATTCTTCCACTCATCCGTATATCACTTCGTCCGAGCTGCATATCAAAATCGCTCAGCTCAACATAACGTGGGGAGAAATCAAGTATGGCGCCAGGTATGGATACTCCCAGGGGAAACCCCTGGTCCGAATACCTGAATGCTGTGAGACTCATTCTGCCTCCCGCATTGAAATCTTCATATCTTCCGTTTTCCAGATCCGGGATATATCCTGAAAAATAAAAGTCAGACTCCAGTAATCCCCTGATGGTAACTCCCTCCAGGGGAATAACATCTTCAATGCCTGTAAAGTCAATGGTTCCGGCAAAAGAGGCATCAACATGCATACCGCTGATGGGTGTACGCATGCTCAAACGCATGTCAAAAGGATTTCCGGCCATCTCCATATGGAAACTATGCAGATCGAATGTTGTCCTGTCCTCAAAAACACCGTCATAATAAAGGTTAAGACTCATATTCATGTTCTCGAGCGACTTCGGCAGGTCCGGGTAGCTGAACCCGGCATCACTCACATAAAGGTCCAGCCCCGCCGAAGGCATCGCCCCATCAGACCATGCCCCTCTTACAAATCCTTCCAATTGAATCGACCCCCAGGCTGTAAGATCTTCAAAATCAGACATGAAAATTGCCGGTATAAGCGACAGCATTGTCCTGAAGCTGGTTTCTTTACTGAAAAATTTAAGGTCTATGTCAATATCACTGCCGGGCATGGCGAAAAATCCTTCCACACCCATTGAGAGCTCGTTTAGCATCATTTCATTTTCCATGAAAGTAAACCTGAAATCGTTCAGGTCGGCATCCATAAGAGTATTTACAGCCAGGCTGGCATTACTTATGTATCGAATGCCTGCGTACCAGAAATTAAAAATATCGCTTGAAAGAGAAATATCGAGCGAGGTAATATCCTGTGTAAGATCTCCCCGCATAACTCCATTGAGTTCCTCAAAAGTCGTTCTTACCTCAAAGGGAGCATCATCATATTCAAACCGCCCGTTCCTGATCTCAAATCTCTGCAGACTGACCCTGAAAGCTGCAGTTTCAGATTCAGGAGCTGCAACAAAGTCCGGATCTTCAACAGCCGGGTCTGGGTCCTCAACAGCAGATTCAGGGTCTTCAACTTCCGTGTCCGGATCTTCAACACCCTCTTCCTTAATCATTATGTCCCAGTTTACATGGCCATCAGCAAGAACCCTGGCTTTAACATTCGGGGTATCCAGGAAAATGGAGCGAACCTCAATTGCGTCACCCCAAATAACACTTTTGAGATCCACCACGGTCCGCAATACTTTAAATGAGACCAGGGTATCATTCTCAAAATCGCCTACCCCCACAACCGACATATCTATCATTGAGACACTAAGGTTTGGAAAATTCCTGATTAGCGAGAGGCGAAGGTCGGCAAACTCAACCCTTGCATTAAGATTTCTGTTGACCTCATTCTTTGCGATTTCCAGAATCTTCCCTTTGAAGGCAAACGGAATGATCAGCAACAGGGCAAAGATCAGCACTAACCCGATAAGAAGAAACTTAAGGATTTTTTTCATCTGTATAAAGTATATTTATCAAGTTGATATTCTATTAGTTATGTTTAACAAGTAATTCATATTCAGTATTTCAATTCCGATGGAACCCCCATGCTTTATACATTTTATTTTGT
>SLKJ01000129.1 GCA_007134675.1 Bacteroidales bacterium | reverse complement strand
TTTGACAGGACAATTCAGGAAGATGCTCTCTTTAACTATTCGGTGCTGACCTTTGAGATTGCTTACTCTCCGTTTAATGAGGCTATAAACGGGCTTAATACCTTTATTGAGCTTTTTCCCGGATCAAGAAGGATTGATGAAGCATATAACTATCTTGTAATGGCATATATGAATACACGTAATTACCGTGAAGCCCTTATTTCAATTGAAAAAATCAAGGTCAGGACCAATGAAATAAGAAGGGCTCACCAGAGGGTGGCTTATTTTCGGGGACTGGAGCTTTACAGTAATCTCCGTTTTGATGATGCTATCAAGGTTTTCGATGTTTCACTGGAGAATGCCCAGTTCAATCCTGAAATTGCTGCGCAGACCTATTACTGGAAGGGAGAAGCTCTTTTCAGGCTAAACAGGTTTGATGAGGCGATCCGCAATTATAACCTTTTCCTGCTTTCTCCCGGTGCTTTTGAACTCGAAGAATATCATATTGCACATTACAACATGGGTTATGCCTACTTTAAAAGCAACGATTACCATAATGCTGTATCCTGGTTCAGAAGATATCTTAACCTTACAAGAGAAGCCAGGACCCGGATGGTTGGGGATGCACTGAACCGGGTAGGAGATTCATATTTTATACTGAACAGGTATGAAACCGCCATTGAATACTACGACAGGGCAATATCCAACGCAATGGCAAACAGGGATTATGCACTTTTCCAGAAAGCAGTTGCTTTGGGCTTGCTGAACCGGCTTAATGACAAGATAAGTGTGCTTGCGCAATTACTCGAAGAGCATCCCGGTTCATCGCATACTGTAGATGCCCTCTTTGAACTAGGTAATTCGCATATGATGGTCAATAACCCTGAAAGAGCTATTACTTATTACAGGAGAGTGGTGGAAGAATTTCCCACAAGCACTTATGTCCCTTCAGCGCTTTTGCAACTGGGACTGATTGATTATAACAGAGACCGCAACCTGGATGCCATCGAATACTACAAACAGGTGGCAGAGGGTTATCCGGGCACGCCTGAATCGAGATCTGCCCTTGCGGGTCTCCGCAATATATATCTGGATATGAATGATATAGATTCTTATGTTGCCTATACAAGAACTCTGGGCGACTTTGCCAGCGTAACAATTTCCGAACAGGATTCACTAACATATATGGCTGCTGAGAATCTTTACATGGCTGATAACTGCAGGGAGGCTGTCAATAATTTTGCACGTTATATAGAAAAGTTCAGAAATGGAAGCTTTATTCTGAATGCTCACTTTTATAAAGCTGACTGTCATCACAGGCTCGGCCAATACAGGGAGGCGCTTGAATCCTATAATTTTATTACCGGAATGTTCAGGAATACATTTACTGAACAGGCCCTGTTGGGTGCTTCATCAATCAATTACGATCTTGGAAATTATGAAGAGGCACTTGGAGATTTTGAAGAACTGGAGCGGGTGGCAGAGCTCAGCTCCAATCTGCTGATTGCCAGAAAGGGGCAGATGAGATGCAACGTGCATCTGGGAAATCACGAAGGCATAATAAGCTCTGCTACAAGGGTTCTTTCAACAGAAAATTTACCTGAAGAGGTGAAGCGTGAGGCACATTATACTATGGGAAAGGCATATAAAGCAATGAATGAGCTTGACAGGGCCATGGATGAATTCAGGATGGTAGCCCATGAGGTCACCAGCCGTGAAGGGGCAGAATCGAAATTCAGGATAGCTGAGATCTATTTTTTACAGGGAAATAACGAAAAATCAGAACAGGAGGTTTACGACCTTGTTGCCATGAATACACCTCACCAGTACTGGATGGCCAGGTCTTTCATCCTTTTATCGGACATATACATTGAACTTGGTGATGATTTTCAGGCAAGGCATACATTGCAGAGCATACTGGACAATTATGATATTTCAGGTGACGGTATAATTTCTGATGCAAAAAATCGTCTGCAGGCTATACATTTGCGAGAGGATGTGAAGCCGGAGAAAGAGCGGGACACACTGGAGATCAGAATAAGAAATTAATATACAGGAATAATCAATTACCGGGAAAATGACAAAATACAGAGATATTTTAAGAGATGGGGGACTGATTATTGGGTCAGGGGTGCTTTTTTTATTATTCTCCTTAAGCCTTTCAGCTCAGGAGGGTATAGACAGGGAGGTTGTTGTTGTGAGGAGTTTTGAGCCTTCTGTGGCTGATGCTGCCAAAATTAATTTATTACCCTCTCTTACCGATACAATAAGTGTCCTGCCAGATTTCAGTTATTCTATAGTTCCAACACCGCTTATTTATGATTTTGAGGTAGAACCAATTACCCCGGCACGTATGTCTGCTGAAACCGTTTCAAAACTATACGGAAGTCATATCAGACTTGGTCTGGGCAGCTATATCTCGCCATTTGCAGAGTTAAGCATCAACAACCTGCGCAATAATAAATTAAGTGGTGGAATGTTTCTTAAACATCATTCTTCACGAGGAAGGTTATGGCTGAATAATGATGAAAAGGCTTTCTCTCAGTTTAGTGATAATGAGATGCTTTTCTACGGAAAAAGAATGGGCCGCCGACATGTTATTTCGGCCGATGCAGGCCTTCAGTCAAACGGCTTTCATTATTACGGTTATGACACAGGGGCTGTAGCAGACACTACCCTGCAGAAGGATGACATAGATCAGAATTATCTTGTTGCCAATGCGGGATTACGCTTTAAATCTATACATATTGATTCAAATAATCTTAATTATGATGTCTCGCTTAACTATAATTTTTTCAAAGACAGGGGTAATGTGGAGGAGCATGGATTTGTTTTCAGGTCATCATTCGACAGGTTCATAAGGAGTCAGGTTATAGGTGCAGATATAGGAATTGATTATTATGATAACACCTTTTTCCCTGATACATCCAATATGGTTCTCAAAATCAGTCCCTGGTTCAAAACGGCTGATGATGAATGGGAGGTATTTGCCGGATTTCACGCCTATTATGACCAGCTTGGTGACGAGTCCTCTGTTTATTTTCACCCAAGGGCCAGTCTTCAGTTCAGCATTATACGTGATTATGTAATTCCATATGTTGGTATAGACGGGAACCTTAATATAAATAACTACAGGAGAATTGCATATGACAATTTATTTATTGTCCCGGGGCTTTTTGTTCGTAATTCCAACCGAAGGATGGATTTACATACCGGACTGAAGGGCAATTTCACGCGCAATGTTCCATTTAATTTCAGGGTATCGTACTCTGTGGTAGATGATATGCATTTTTTCATCAACGACAGTACCGGACTGATAGGCAACCAGTTCTCTGTTGACTACGATAATGTTGAACTACTCAAATATTCTGCAGAGATAGGAGCAGAAGTTTCAGACCGTTTTACGCTGTTTGCAAGGGGAAATTATTACAGTTATGGCATGAAATTACTGGAGCATCCATGGCATAAGCCTTCTCTGGATTTGAGATTTTCAGCCAGGTATAATCTGCGTGATAAGATATTGCTGAATGCTGACGTTTTCTATATAGGGAAGCGTTATGCAATGCCATTTGGCAACGACGCTGAACCAATTGAACTGCGGGGTCTGGCAGATATCAATCTGGGACTGGAATACAGGTATAACAGGATACTTTCCGGATTCATCAGACTGAACAACATTACTTCAACTCAATACTATAAATGGAATAACTATCCCGTTCAGGGGTTTTCATTAAAAGCGGGGTTTACCTACTCGTTGTAAGATATTGCTTTATAGCGCTTTATCCTGTTTGTTAATTGTTCAAAAGTCAGGGGCCTGGTGAGAGATTTTATGCCCCGGAAAGCTTTATTTTTAGTATATTTACATGCTAAATAAGCCAGGATTTAATTAATATAATAACAATTATGCAGGTTAATTCGGAAGAGATCAGGAAGAAGGAGTATCAGGCAGACAGTATTCAGGTACTGGAGGGTCTGGAAGCAGTGCGAAAACGTCCCGCGATGTACATTGGCGATGTAGGGGTAAAGGGGCTGCATCACCTGGTATATGAAGTAATTGATAACTCGATTGATGAAGCCATGGTAGGCTATTGCAATAATATTGACCTGGTGATCAATGAGGATGGATCAATTACCGTAATAGATGATGGCCGGGGCATTCCTGTTGACTTTCATGAGAAGGAGATGAAATCTGCACTTGAAGTGGTTATGACAGTGCTGCACGCCGGTGGTAAATTTGACAAGGAGTCTTATAAGGTGTCAGGGGGGTTGCATGGTGTTGGCGTCTCTTGTGTAAATGCCCTTTCATCCAAGCTTATTGCCGAGATTCACCGGGAAGGTAAGGTTTATATACAGGAATACGAGACCGGAAAACCTCTGTCGGATGTAAGAGAGACGGGGTCTACAGAGAAAACAGGCACTATAGTGACTTTTTATCCTGATTCAGGTATTTTCTCTACCACCGAATTTCATTACGAGATCCTGTCGTCCCGTCTGCGGGAACTAGCCTTTCTCAACAAAGGGATCAGACTGAGCATAACTGATAAGAGAGATGTTGAGGAAAACGGAAATGGCGTTGATGACGGAAGCAGATCCTATCGTCATGAATCCTATTATTCTGATGAAGGTCTCAAGGAGTTCGTAAAGTTTCTGGATGTGACCAGAGAAAGCATCATTGACGACGTAATTCATATTGAAACTGAAAAAAATGAGATCCCTGTAGAAATTGCTCTCCAGTACAATACATCCTTTTCAGAGAATGTACATTCCTATGTCAACAATATAAATACGATTGAAGGGGGTACCCATCTGGCGGGGTTCAGGCGTGGACTCACACGTACACTCAAGAATTATGCCGAGAAATCAGGCCTGTTAAGCAAACTGAAATTCGATATCAGCGGTGATGATTTCAGGGAAGGATTGACAGCTATAATTTCCATAAAGGTACAGGAACCCCAGTTTGAAGGGCAGACCAAGACCAAGCTCGGCAACTCTGAGGTGATGGGTGCCGTTGACCAGGCTGTCAGTTCTGTATTGTCAAACTATCTTGAGGAAAATCCCAAGGATGCCAAAAGCATAGTTCAGAAAGTTGTTCTGGCAGCTACAGCCAGACATGCAGCCAGAAAGGCGAGGGAACTTGTGCAGCGCAAAAATGTTCTTTCCGGATCCGGCCTGCCGGGGAAACTGGCGGACTGCTCAGAACGCGACCCTTCTATCTGTGAGATCTTCCTGGTAGAGGGCGATTCTGCCGGTGGTACTGCCAAGCAGGGGAGAGACAGGGCTTTTCAGGCAATACTTCCCTTGCGGGGAAAAATATTGAATGTTGAAAAGGCCATGCCCCATAAGATTTTTGATAATGAAGAGATAAAGAATATTTTCACTGCTTTGGGAGTCAGTGTCGGAACAGCTGAAGATTCAAAAGAGCTGAATCTTGAAAAGTTAAGATACTACAAGGTGATAATAATGACCGATGCCGATGTGGACGGAAGTCACATATCAACTCTGATTATGACATTTTTTTTCAGACATATGCTGGAATTGATAAAGAATGGTCATCTTTATATTGCGACTCCTCCGCTTTATCTTATAAAGAAAGGAAAAAATGAAAGGTATTGCTGGTCAGAGGAGGAGAGAAGGGTCGCGATAACGGAACTTGGCCAGGGTTCTGAAAGCGGAATTCACCAGCAACGCTATAAGGGGCTCGGGGAGATGAATGCGGAGCAGTTATGGGAAACGACCATGAATCCGGAAACCAGGAAACTGAGGCAGGTCACAATTGAAAATGCAGCAGAGGCGGACCGGATATTTGCTATGCTGATGGGAGACGAAGTACCTCCCAGGAGAGATTTTATTGAGAGGCATGCCAAGTATGCCAATATTGACGTATAAGGCTTTTTCTCTTTATCTTCGCCTGTACATATGTCAAAATAACCGTATCCTTCACTTTTTATATCTGCGCTAAACATTTATTTTTGCAATATGTTTAGGTTTTCTTGTTTGGTTTTCTTCCTGTGCTTTACATTCAGCAGTGGATCAGTATCAGGTTATGGTGATAATGATACTGTACCGCACTCTGCCCGTCTGCTCAGCCAGTATATCAGGCACGCCTCAGTTACAGGAAGGGAACGGATGGCCGGGCTATATTTTTCAACCGTAGCAAGGCAGAAGGGGTTTCATGTTGAAATACTCACTGACGAACCTGACAGCTATAATTTTACGGCATCCCTTTATCCGCTGGATATGGGAAAACCCAATATTGTGTTTTTAAATCACATTGATGTTGTCCCTGCAGGTGGTAATGGAGAATATACACATCCACCCTTTTCAGGGATGATTGCAGATGGCAAGGTTTGGGGCAGGGGTGCGATTGACAACAAGGGTATGGCTGTTATGCAGCTGCTCGCCCTGGTGGAGTTCCTTGAAGTAGCTGCAGAGATTGATCTTCCGTTCAATGTAACCATGCTCTCAGTCTCCGGGGAGGAGACGGGCGGTCATACGGGTGCAAAGATTGTCACAAATGAGTTTCTTGACCTTCTGAATCCTGTTGTTGTTTACGGGGAGGGGGGGGCAGGAATCCCGAAGGTACTCAAAAGAGATCCTGAAAATAAGGTCTTTGGAGTTTCTGTAACATTCAAGAGAAGCCTCTGGCTTGAGCTTTCTCTTCAGATGAATACCAGTGGGCATGGATCAGTACCACCCTCAAGCTATGTTGTCCAGGACAAAGTACAATCTCTCAACCGGATTACTGAACGAAACAGGAAGGTAGTATTCTCTGAGACTACCAGGAACATGTTCTATGAGCTGGGCGTACTGGAAGGTGGTTTCAGGGGACTTGCGCTGAGAAATCTCAGACTGTTCAGACCACTGGTGGTCTCTGCCATGAAACGGGAAGAGATTATTTACTCATTGATTAGCAATACTGTAACCATAACTGCAATTAATACTCCGAAGGGCCCTCCTAATATCATACCGCAGGAAATAATGGCTGTTCTGGACTGCCGGCTGTTGCCAGAATCCAATACCAATGAATTCATTGCAAAGATTAGTAAATTGATGGGCAATAGTGAACTTGAGATTAATATCCTGCATGAGGAGCCTAAGGTTCCTCCCACAAGGGTGGATGATTATTATTTTTACTTAAAGGAGGCCCTTCAGAGAGTTTATCCCGGATCGGGGGTAGTTCCAATTATGGCTCCCGCATCCAATGACAATAATTATTTCAGAAGCCATGGCATACCCACGTACGGGTTACTCCCTGTATTTATTCCGGTTTACCTTCTGGAAACTATCCATAATGTTGATGAAAGGATTCCGGTAGATGCACTTGAGAAGGGACTGGCAGTATACCGGGAGTTGATAGATGTACTAATTGGATCAGACTATGGAGACAAAGCTCTCCCGATAAGCGAAAAGTAGTGTTATGGGATTGATTGGATTTTCTGCAAAGATGGCTGCGGGGCTCTATGACCGAAAGATCAGATCATGGAGGAAAAATGCAGTGGCCCTGCAGGAGAAGGTATTCAGGGAACTTATCAGAAAAGCCTGTAATACAGTCTTTGGCAGTGACCATTCTTTTGGCAGTATAAAAAGTTATGATCAATTCAGAAAACGGGTCCCGGTTCGCGATTATGAGTCCCTGAGTACTTATATAGATCGCGTGAAAGCAGGAGAGGAGAACATTCTATGGCCGGGAAAGCCTGTCTATTTTGCAATGACTTCCGGCACCACATCAGGAAGCAAGTGCATTCCCATAACAAGGGATTCCATACCCAACCATCTAAATTCCATGAGGATCGCACTTTTAAATTATATAAGCAGCACCGGCAAAACAGAGTTCCTTGAGGGGAAATACATTTTTCTGTCCGGTAGTCCGCTTCTGAAAAATATAAACGGAATTCCGGCAGGTCGTTTATCGGGTATTGTTAACCATCATGTTCCGGGTTATCTGCGAAAAAGACAGCTTCCTTCCTGGGAGGTAAATTGCATGGATAACTGGGAGAAAAAACTTGATGCCATTGTTGAACAGACTGTTGACAGGAATATGAGCCTTATAAGCGGTATACCCCCGTGGGTGGAGATGTATTTTGAACGCCTTCTTGACCGTTCTGGTAAACCGGACATAATCAGTCTTTTTCCGGGATTCACTCTTTTTGTCTACGGAGGAGTCAATTTCATGCCATATGAGAATAAATTCAGGAGACTGATCGGAGCTGATGTTGATTCACTGGAAATATTTCCGGCCTCTGAAGGATTCCTTGCCTTTCAGGATCAGTTTCCCGGGAACGGGCTGCTTCTGATCCCCGATTCAGGAATATTTTATGAATTCATACCACTTGATGATTTTCATGTAAGTGAGCCGGAGAGAATTCCTCTGGAAGGCGTTCAAACCGGCGTGAACTATGTAATGATACTTAATACCAGTGCCGGTTTATGGGGCTATAATATTGGCGACACTGTCAGGTTTACATCCAGAGACCCATACCTATTAACGGTTACAGGCCGGGTAAGCCAGTATACATCTGCCTTTGGGGAACATGTTATTGCCGGGGAAGCTGAATCGGCAATAGCTGAAGCCTGCAGAAAAACAGGGGCCGGGATAACTGAATTTACAGTCGCACCCCTTGTTGATAATCCTGAAGGGAAACCCTGCCACGAATGGTGTATAGAGTTTTCAGACCAGCCCCCTGATATGGAGGTTTTCAGCCGTGAGCTCGATCTTCTTATGCGCAAAAAGAACTCCTACTATGATGATCTTGTAAAGGGAAATATTATACAATCCCTGATAATACGTGTCCTCCCTCCCGGCAGCTTTGCCCGGTACATGAGCTCGATCGGTAAACTGGGCGGCCAGAACAAAGTCCCCCGCCTCAGGAACGACCGTGAAATAGTTGATAACCTGATCTCCTCGCTTTGATATCCTTTTTACCCTTATTTTCAGTAGAGAATTAGTGTGGTGAATATTCACATTTTATCACCCGGTGATATCATCAGTATCAACTATACCTTCAAATACATGCTTCGCAGGACCGATAAGCCATATATCACTGAAAGATACTCTGCCCCTGCGACGGAACCTGACCTCCAGCATTCCGCCTCTGGTCTCTGCTATAATGTTAGCATCCTGGCGGGGACTCTCTATTACAGATGCAATGGCTGATGCTACCGTTCCGGTCCCGCAGGCAAGCGTTTCGTTCTCAACTCCCCGTTCATAAGTTCTTATAATGATATGGTCTCCGGCTCTTTTCACAAAGTTTACATTTATCCCATTATCTTTGTAATGGTCACTGAACCTTATCTTCCGTCCTGCCTCAACAACATCCATTTCTGTAATACTTTCAACAAACAGAACATAGTGGGGAGAACCTGTATCCAGAATATATGCCAGTCCATCCGATTCAATTTTATCCACGTCCTGCATCTTCAGATGCACCAGTCCCCCGTCATCAATCGAGGCCTCATGAATACCGTCAGTTCCCGAAAAAACTGCAGAATTCTTAATTATGCCAAGTTTTCTGGCAAAATGGACCATGCATCGGCCACCATTTCCGCACATACTGCCCTCTTTACCGTCTGAGTTGAAATAGATCATATGAAAATCATAGTCCGCGCTCCTCTCCAGCAGCATGAGACCATCGCCCCCGATTCCAAAATTCCGATCGCACAGCGTTCTTATAAGGACATCGTCTATAACCGGAAATGATTGTTTCCGGTTATCTATAATGATAAAATCATTGCCGTTTCCTTGATATTTATGAAATTTCAGGATCATTTCCGGTGGTGTTGAACTTTATTATGTGAAAGGTTGTTGTTAATTGGTGAATATTACTTTTTAAGCTTTTTTAACCCTGCCTGATTACATGATGTGAACCAAAGGCATTATTTTTGATGATCTGTAAATGCAAATAAATAAAAAAAAGTCAAATGTAGATGAAATTTTTTTTATTTAAAATTACACACTATAAAATGAAAAAAATTTCATCGGAAAGCGCAGCGGTTCCGACTGTAAGCATAAATTTTGGATATTTTATTGAAACAAAATTTATGCTTTTTACAGGAGAAATGTAGATGAATTACTTATCAATTATAACAAAGCAATATGTAAATGAGTTCATTATAAAACATTAAAGTATTATAATGATGGATTAAATTTTTTCACTAATAATATAAATCATGAAGCTTAAGAATATTTTAGTTCATTTTCTGGTTGCGATTATCGCAGCACTGGTGGCGGTGTTTGCCTATGTTAAAATAGCAGGCACGATTACCGAAGTAATAACTTACAGGGAGCAATACCCTACATGGTTCACCAGTCTCCCCGATGATTTTGAGGCTGATAAGTTTGATTTCACCTACGCAGCTGAAAAGACAGTCCACGGCGTAGTACATGTTAAAGTGACATCAATGAGGCGTCAGCCGCAATTCCAGCAGCGCAGGTCTGACCCTTTCTTCGACTGGTTCTTCGGGCCGCAACCGGAGCGGGAAAGGCAGCCTGAACCGGTAACCGGTTTCGGGTCAGGAGTGATCATATCGGAGGATGGCTACATAGTGACCAACTATCACGTAATTGAAAATGCCACTAATGTCGAAGTAACCCTCAACGACAGACGCACATTTAATGCTGAAATAGTAGGCACTGATCCAAGCACCGACATTTCACTGCTTAAGGTTGATGCTGACGGGATTCATTACCTGGAATTCGGCAATTCCGATGATCTGCGTCTGGGTCAGTGGGTTCTGGCAGTCGGTAACCCGATGAATCTCACATCAACTGTAACAGCCGGTATTGTAAGTGCAAAGGGAAGGTCTGTAGGTATATTCAGCGACCGCAACATGCCGATCGAATCATTTATCCAGACAGATGCTGCGGTAAACAGGGGTAACAGCGGTGGGGCTCTTGTAAATCTCAGGGGAGAACTGGTCGGGATACCTACGCTGATCATGTCTCCTACAGGTGCCTATTCCGGTAATTCGTTTGCGGTTCCGGTTAGTATTGTGAAGAAAGTTGTTGAAGATATAATTGAGTTCGGAGAAGTGCAAAGGGCAGTGCTTGGGGTAACTATTCAGGATCTGGACTCCGAATTGGCCAAAAAGCATAATATTGACAGGATTGAGGGGGTTTATGTGGCAGGCATAATGGAAAACAGTGCCGCCGAGGCTGCCGGTATAAAGGAGGGAGATGTTATTCTGAAAATAAATGATGTTCGTGTTAACAGCCCCTCTCAATTGCAGGAGCAGATAGCGAGGTACCGCCCGAAAGACAGAGTGGATGTAACTATAAAAAGAGGCAGAAAAACGCAACAAATTACGGCAACCCTGCGTAATATTGAGGGCGAAATGGAGGTGATCAGACCGCAGGAAGCTTACCTGGGTGCACGATTCAGGGAAGTAAGCAGTGAAGTCATGAGAGAGCTGAATATTTCCGGAGGTGCTCAGATAACAGATCTTTCACCGGGTAAATTTATGTCGGCCGGAATAAGGGAAGGTTTCATAATTACCTCAATTAATGAAATCCCGGTAAATTCTCCGGCAGATGTAAGGAAAATACTGGATGGACACAAGGGAGGAGTATTTATTCAGGGCGTCTATACTGACGGAACGATAGAATTTTATGCATTTGGTCTTTAATTTTGAATCTATATAAACAACGACATTAAAGACTTGCAATAGCAGGTCTTTTTTGTCGTTTATTCAGATGGAAGAGATAATCATATTGACAATAATTATTAATTACCTTACATTTGCTATTATTTTAAAAAGATACAATGAGACAGCTAAAGATCACAAAATCAATTACTAACAGGGAGAGTGCATCCCTGGACAAGTACCTTCAGGAAATTGGGAGGGAGGAATTGATTACAATTGAGGAAGAAGTTGATCTTGCCCAGAGAATAAGGCAGGGAGACAAAGATGCCCTTGAGAAGCTTACACGGGCCAATTTGCGTTTTGTTGTATCGGTGGCAAAGCAGTATCAGAATCAAGGACTTAGCTTGCCGGATCTAATTAATGAAGGTAATCTTGGATTAATAAAGGCTGCTGAGAAATTTGATGAAACTCGTGGTTTTAAGTTTATCTCCTATGCCGTGTGGTGGATCAGGCAATCAATTCTACAGGCACTGGCCGAACAATCGAGAATAGTTCGTTTACCGCTGAATCAGGTTGGATCATTGAACAAGATAAACAAGGCTTTCTCAAAATTTGAACAGGAGTTTGAACGCACTCCGTCACCTGAAGAGCTGGCTAAAATACTGGAGCTTCCTAAAGAAAAGGTGAGTGATACCCTTCGGGTTTCGGGAAGGCATATCTCTGTTGATGCTCCCTTCTCTGACGGAGAAGAGAACTCACTGCTGGATGTGCTTATAAATAGCGATTCTCCAAATGCTGACCGGACTCTGTTGAATGAATCACTGGGCAAAGAGATAGAACGTTCCCTTGCCACTCTTACAGAGAGAGAGAGGGATATTGTTAAGTATTTTTTTGGTATCGGGGTTCGGGACATGACACTGGAAGAGATAGGTGAAAGATTCGGACTGACCCGGGAAAGGGTAAGGCAGATAAAAGAAAAAGCAATCCGCAGATTAAGGCACACTTCAAGAAGCAAATTGCTCAAGAGCTACCTGGGCTGATTCTTTTTCCTGGAAGCTGTTTATGTAAAAGGGTTCATCATTGTTATGCTTCTACAGGCACCATCTTAAATGGTATTTTAAGTATTGATGCATAGTCTTCTCCGGATTCAAGCATCTCAAAATCATCTTTTTCATAGTACCAGTGAATCAGCGTTGGATTTCCTTTCAGATGATATGCTTCCAGGATCTTGAAAATGCCGAAAAGGTATCTGGAGGTGCTGGTATTAAAATATTCAAGGTTAATATGAAGGCTGGTAGTGTCAGATCTTTCAGATTCTACATAGTTTTCAATCCATTTCAGTATTGGCTCATAAAACCTTATTGTATCTTCAGGAATGGAGCGGCCTTCAACACGCAGTTCTTTTTTATCAGGATCAAAATTTATAAATGGTGTCTTTTTTTCAGCCTCGATAATAAGTTTTTCCATACTCAGCTATTTATATACTAAGGTTTAATTGCCATTATAATTATTTCACAGCAGACCCTGCTTTTAAAGCATATTAAAGTACACTAAACTACAAATTAATTTTCTAAAAAAAAACTTTTGGTAAAAAATGAGTTTATTCTCTGTCTTTGGTTTTTTCTTTATTATAAAGTTTCCGAAGTTCGTAAAGCTCATCTCGGTAGCGGGCTGCTGTAATGAAATCCAGTTCAGAAGCTGCTTTCTCCATTGCTTTCCTGGTTTTTTCCATTGCCTTTCTCAGGGCATCTGAGGTCATATATTTTACCACAGGATCTGAAGCTACGTTGAAATATTCAGGCTCTGTATATGTTTTTGGCCTGATCATTGGCGAACGTAAAGACCTCACTATCTGGGTTGGTATTATGTTGTTTTCTTTGTTATATGCAAGTTGTTTTTCACGGCGTATTGAAGTTTCATCAATGCTTTGTTTCATGGATCTGGTTATTGTATCAGCATACATTATGACCATGCCGTTAATATTCCTTGCTGCTCTGCCGGCAGTTTGGGTCAGAGATCTTGCTGACCTTAGAAAGCCTTCTTTATCGGCATCCAGAATGGCTACGAGGGATACCTCAGGAAGATCCAGACCCTCCCTGAGCAGGTTCACACCAATCAGCACGTCAAATTCCCCGTTCCTGAGCCCTTCCATAATCTCCACCCTTTCGAGAGTGTCGATGTCGGAATGAATATACCTGCAGTTTATCTCCATTCTGACAAGGTATTTGCTGAGTTCCTCTGCCATACGTTTGGTAAGTGTTGTAACAAGGACTCTTTCTTTCCTCAAAGCCCTCAGGTTTATCTCACTTATGAGATCGTCAATCTGGTTTTGGCTTCTCCTTACCTCCACCCTGGGCTCGGGGAGGCCTGTAGGACGAATGATCTGTTCTACAATAATACCACCGCACTTTTCCAGTTCATAATCTCCCGGGGTTGCGCTGACAAAAATCTGCTGGCCCGTAATATCCTCAAACTCCTCGAATTTAAGTGGACGGTTATCTATTGCAGCGGGTAACCTGAAGCCAAAATCCACCAGAGTCTTTTTCCTCGAGTAATCACCGCCATACATTGCACGGATCTGGGGTAGTGTGACGTGGCTCTCATCGACAACCGTAAGAAAATCTTCCGGAAAATAATCAAGAAGACAAAATGGCCTTGTGCCGGCAGCTCTACCATCAAAGTACCTTGAATAGTTTTCTATGCCAGAGCAATAACCAAGCTCTTTAATCATTTCCAGATCATACTCAACTTTCTGCTGAAGCCTTTCCGCTTCCAATTTTCTGCCCTGTTCAATGAAGAATTGTACCTGCTGGATCATATCATTCTGTATGCTTTTTATTGCCCGATGCATCCTCTCCCTGGTGGTAACAAATATGTTCGCAGGATATATAACCACATTGTCCGGATGCCCGATGATCTTACCGGTTAAAGGATCCAGGGTGTTTATATCCTCAATTTCATCTCCCCAGAAAATGATTCTGTATGCAGTTTCTCCGTAGGCGAGGAATATGTCTACCGTGTCTCCCTTAACCCTGAAATTGCCATGTCCTAATTCTGTTTCACTTCGCGAATACAGACTATCCACCAGTCTGCGCAACAAATGATTGCGGCTTATTTTCTGAGTTTTTTCCAGTTTGATGGTATTACTGTGAAAGTCGTCGGGATTGCCTATACCATAAAGGCAGGATACCGAGGATACGACTATTACATCACGGCGACCTGAAAGAAGTGAAGATGTTGTGCTCAGTCTGAGCTTTTCTATCTCATCATTTATGGAGAGGTCTTTTTCTATATAGGTGTCAGTTACCGGTAGATATGCTTCAGGCTGATAGTAGTCATAGTAGGAGACAAAATATTCTACTGCATTATTAGGGAAAAACTCACGAAACTCACTGAAGAGCTGTGCAGCAAGAGTCTTGTTATGGCTCAGTACAAGGGTTGGACGCTGCACCTTTTCTATAAGGTTAGCTATAGTGAAAGTTTTTCCTGAACCGGTAACCCCAAGCAGAGTCTGGAACCTGGCTCCGGATCTGATGCCCTGCTCCAGTTGCCTGATGGCCTCAGGCTGATCACCTGTTGGCACAAACTCTGAAACAATGGTAAAATCCATAAAAAAATATCTGTAGCTTGCAAAATTAATTAATTTTCAATCAATCAACTAATCATTATTTGAAAGGAGAGTTCGTTTTTCAGTATTCGGATTTTTAAAATTTAATGCATAAATTGCCGTCTGGCATTTTCCATTAATAAGAAAATATGTTATGAAGATAACCAAAAAGATTTTCGGCTATACATCAGAGGGAACAGAAGTAAATATTTTTTCATTGAAGAATGATAACGGTGTCAGTGCAGATGTTATCAACTATGGCGGTATTGTCACTTCTCTGGTTGTCCCTGACCGGGATGGAATTTCAGGTGACATAGTTCTCGGCTTTGATAATCTGGAGAATTATCTTGCCGGCCATCCCTATTTCGGGGCACTTGTAGGCCGATATGCGAACAGGATAGCCAATGCCAGGTTTGAACTGGGAGGAGAGGTTTATCATCTTGCTGCTAACCACGGTAACAATCACCTTCATGGGGGTATCAGGGGACTGGATAAAGTGATTTGGGATTACGAGGTCTTACCTGGCCGGGATGCAGGTATACTAAGGCTCAAGTATTTCAGTCCCGATGGTGATGAAGGGTACCCTGGCAATCTTACCATTCAAACTGATTTTATGCTAAACAATAAAAATGAGCTGCATTTCAACTACATGGCTAATACTGACAAGGCTACACCCGTTAATATTACACATCACGGGTATTTCAATCTTACGGGTGGTTACAACTCCGTGCTGGATCATGAGCTGAAAATCAACGGAAGCTTTTTCACAGAGGTAAACGATGAGATAATTCCTACCGGGAAGCTTTTACCAGTTGAGGGGACAGCAATGGATTTCCGTAAAATGAAGCCTGTCGGAAAAGATATTACTGATGTGCCCGGAGGATATGATCATAATTACGTGCTGGACAGTATAAATGAACCAGTGAATTTAGCTGCTATCCTGTATGAGCCGGATCATGGCAGACGTATGGAAGTGTTTACAACACAACCTGGCATGCAGCTTTATACCGGCAATTTTCTTGATGGAACAATAACCGGCAAGGGAGGTACTGTATATCATAAGCACTGGGGCTTATGCCTGGAGACTCAGCATTTTCCTGATTCTCCTAACCAACCCTCTTTCCCTGATGCTATACTAAGGCCTGGAGAAGAATATTCTCACTCAGTAATTTTCAGGTTTTCAGCTAAATAACCCCTTGCTGAAATGAAATATAGTGTAGTTAAGAGAATTAATAGGCTTTTGCAAAAATAACTCTCCGGGGTGAAGGTTTTCCCGTAACCATACACCTGCCAGCTTCCCCTGAATGGTTATGGGGTATGCAGCGTATGGTAGATTTGGTCTCCTGGTTTATTTTTTCTTCGGTCTCCTTTGTGCCGTCCCAGTGGGCAAGTATAAAGCCCCCTTTTGTCTCTGTAATATGCCGGAATTCTTCGTAGGTGTCCACCAAAAAAGTATTTCTTTCCTTAAAGTCCAGTGCATTTTTATAGATATTATCCTGGATATCCCCAAGCAGGTTTTTGACAGTTTTTTCAATACCCTCCATAGGGTACACCTCTTTTCGCAGAGTATCCCTTCGTGCCACCTCAACCGTATTGTTTTCGACATCTCTTGGGCCTAAGGCAAGTCTTACAGGTACCCCTTTCAGTTCATAGTCCGCAAATTTCCAGCCAGGTTTCTGCGTGTCTCTGTCATCATATTTCACTGAAATACCTGAGTCAACAAGCTTTTTCATTATAATATCAACCTTCTCACCAATTAATCCAAGCTGTTCCGGCTTTTTATATATTGGCACTATAACCACCTGCAAAGGTGCCAGCTTTGGCGGAAGTACCAGGCCCCTGTCGTCCGAATGAGCCATTATTAACGCTCCCATGAGCCTGGTTGATACCCCCCATGAGGTTGCCCAGACATGTTCAAGTTTCCCTTCCTTATTTAAAAATGTTACATCAAATGCTTTGGCAAAATTTTGTCCCAGAAAATGGGATGTTCCTGACTGCAAGGCTTTCCCATCCTGCATCAATGCTTCGATGGAGTAAGTTTCCACGGCACCGGCAAAACGCTCATTCTCTGTTTTAGTTCCGATCTCCACAGGCATTGCCATCCAGTTTCTGGCGAATTCTGAGTAGATACCCAATATTTTAAGAGTCTCCTCCATTGCCTCTTCTTTAGTTGAATGGGCAGTGTGTCCCTCCTGCCAGAGGAACTCCGTTGTTCTCAGAAAAAGCCTTGTGCGCATTTCCCATCTCACGACGTTGGCCCACTGATTGATAAGCAATGGCAGGTCCCTGTAAGATTGTATCCAGTTTTTATATGTGTTCCAGATGATAGTCTCAGAAGTTGGCCTTACTACCAACTCCTCTTCCAGTCGTGCCGTATCGTCAACCTCAATACCCTTCCCGTTTTCTGAATTTTTAAGCCGGTAATGAGTGACTACCGCACATTCTTTGGCAAAGCCCTCAACATGGTCAGCCTCCCTGCTCAGAAACGATTTTGGTATGAAAATTGGGAAATATGCATTTGAGTGGCCCGTATCCTTGAACATTTTATCAAGTACAGCCTGCATTTTTTCCCAGATCGCATAACCGTAGGGCTTTATGACCATGCAACCACGTACTGCTGAATTTTCAGCGAGGTCAGCTTTAATCACAAGATCATTGTACCATTGAGCATAATTTTCTTTTCTGCTTGTTAAAACTTTCGCCATTCCTGAATATTGATATTAATTTTGATTTTTCAGTGAAAAAAATAAATCTTCGCAAAGTAACTAATTTTCTGTGTATAAAACATAATCTTCCGACAGATCAAGAGTATAAAATTTGCCATGTTTACTGCACCGCATTCTGTTTTTAACTAATAAAACTTGGATTTCAGTGAGTAAATGGTACGAATTTTGTTGCTGTTTAAGTGAGTTTAAAATTAAAATATTATCTCAAAAAATAATCGGGAGGTTGATCATGAAAGCAAATTTAACAATAATAATGAGTCTGGCTCTGTTAACAGGAGCCTGTTCATCCGGAACCTATCTCTCAACCGGGTATGATGATCTTTATTATACTCCCGGTGATGAGCCTGCAATAGCAGTGGTGTCAGAGAGGCCAAATAGCGTGCCGGAGAGAGATGCTGAAGCCGGGCATGCGGCAGTAACAAAATCCGAAACCAGATATGCCTGGGAAGAATATGGTGTTACGCCATCTGACACAATATATTTTGAAGAATATTACGTGGTTGGAAGGGATACCTTTGCCTATGAGCAGGTTCAGTATGCTGAAAGGCAACCTACTCATGTTACCAACTATAATTTCTATGGTCCGGGTGATTACTACTGGTCCACCCGACTGAGAAGGTTCCATACTGATTATCATTACTTTGGTGGATATTATGATCCATTCTATACCGACTTTCACTGGCGCAGTATTAACCGCTATCATTTCGGTTTCTCATGGGCCTGGCACAGTCCGTTTTATTCACCCTGGTATCCTTCCGTTTACATTGGCTATTCTCCATGGCGCTATCGTCCCTGGAGGCATTATTACCCGCCTTTTTATTCACACTGGGGTTGGCATGGTTTTCATAGTCCCTGGGGTCATTACCGTTATGCCTATTACCCTCATACTTACTGGGGGCATTATGGATATTACGGATATCATGCACCAGTACGCGGAAGATTGGCAACATACCATACAGGCCACCGCAGGGGGTCAGGTAGTTATATAGGTGCCCGCGGAGGCGGAATTGGCGGATATACACCTGCAATGAGTGTTTCCGATGCCCATGGCCGGCGTACCAGTACAACTGCCGCTCCGGGATCAAGGAGAACAGAAGGAAGTGGAATCAGTTCTTCGGACAGAACAACGACGGACAGAAGAGCTGGCGTAGGATCGACAACCCGCCCGGAAGGTACGACCACCCGTCCGGCAGGTACAACTACCCGTCCGGCAGGTACAACCACCCGTCCGGCAGGTACAACTACCCGTCCGGCAGGTACAACCACCCGTCCGGCAGGTACAACTACCCGTCCGGCAGGTACAACTACCCGTCCGGCAGGTACGACCACC
>SLKJ01000063.1 GCA_007134675.1 Bacteroidales bacterium | reverse complement strand
TGCGTAAAATTACACACAGACGCATGAAAAAATTTTATGGGAAAGCGCAGCGGTTCATCCTGTAAGTCATAATTTTGTTAATTCTCAAAACAAAATTCTGGCTTTTTACAGGATAAATGTAACTAAATATTTCGTTTCATCAGGGTCATGCGTTATTAATTTGAAAAAATTATTTTGAAATTAAGTAATTCTTGTAAATAAAGTATATTTGTTATCCTGGTTAAAAACGGATATAAAAAACAAAGACTTATATAATGCCAAAAGTTGCAGTACTTCGACCCGAAAGCCTCGGGCAGGATTTTGTTCCGGGTGAGTTTCTTCCTGAAGGAGCCGGAAAGTATGATATAAGGAATTTACAGTCTCAATGGCCGGAGGACCGGTGGCGGCATCTCAGGTCTGATGAGATAGAGGTGCTTGTCAAGAACCAGAATTCCGCCGACAGCTGGGACAAGATACTGGTAACGGATTACTTTGATCCGGCTCTGATCCGTAATAGCCGGTTTTTCGGACTGGTACGGATAGGGAGAGTGAGGGATATAATCCTGAGGCACCATGACCTTAAACTGTCGGTAGGTATAACCAACAGCCTTGTTGTAAGCTGTGATATAGGTGATGATGTGGCCATACATAATGTTCAGTACCTTTCCCACTATATTGTAGGGGATCGTTGTATACTCTTTAATTTAATGGAGATGAATACAACCGATCATGCCAAATTCGGCAATGGTATAATCAAGGATGGCGAACCTGAAGAGGTAAGGGTTTGGATTGATCTGATGAATGAATCCGGATCCAGGCAGATAATGCCTTTTGACGGTATTACACCGGCAGATGCCTGGATATGGGCAAAATATAAAGATGATGAGGATTTGCAGAAGAGACTGAAGGAGATAACCCAAAAAACATTTGATTCCCGAAGAGGGTTTTACGGAACCATAGGGAACGAATGTGTTATTAAGAATTCTCATACTCTGAAGGATGTCAGGATAGGCGCCGGATGTTATATAAAGGGCGCCAACAAGATCAAGAACATAACAATAAACTCTTCGGAACAGGAGCCCACCCAGATAGGAGAAGGGGTTGAGCTTGTTAATGGCATAATCGGATACGGATGCAGGATATTCTATGGCTGCAAGGCTGTCCGGTTTATTCTCGGGAACAATTCGAATCTGAAATACGGCGCACGTCTTATAAACTCCTTTTTGGGTGACAACTCGACCATTTCATGTTGCGAGGTTCTTAATAACCTTATATTCCCTGCGCATGAGCAGCATCATAACAATTCCTTTCTGGTGGCTTCAGTCGTTATGGGGCAAAGTAACATTGCAGCAGGGGCAACGATAGGTTCAAACCACAACAGTCGCGCCAATGATAGCGAAATTGTTGCCGGCCGGGGCTTTTGGCCCGGGCTTTGTGTAAGCCTCAAGCATTCCAGCCGCTTTGCTTCATATACGCTGGTATCAAAAGCAGATTATAATTTCGAGCTGGACATAAACCTGCCTTTTTCGCTTGTCAGCAATAATGCTGATCTGAACCGTCTTGAAGTGATGCCGGCATTCTGGTGGATTTACAATATGTATGCGCTGGCCCGTAATTCGAAGAAATTTCTGACAAGGGACATACGTTTGAGGAAAATACAAAACATTGAGTTTGAGCCCCTGGCTCCTGATACCGTTGAGGAAATTGTTACTGCTCTCAGACTTCTTGAATTGTGGACTGCCAAAGCGGATCTCAGGAAAAAGGGGTTGGCTTTTAAAGATCTCCCGGATGGGGATCTGCTCGAAAAAGGCAGAGATCTGCTCAGAGGTAGTCAGGATTATCTGAGCGGACTTGAGATCCTGGGTGAAGGGATGGAGAATTCCCGGCGTCCGGTAATAATCCTTAAGGCCCGTAAAGCATACAATGCCTACCGCGATATGATGCATCATTATGCTGTTAAGAATATTACGGAATTCCTTATTTCCAATCCATTGCTTTCATTTGCTGAGATGCGCGATACCCTTGCGGGTGAAAGGGTGGTGTCATGGGTTAATGTCGGGGGACAATTAATGCCGGAAATTTCAGTCGACAGACTCAGAGCTGATATCGGATCCGGCAGATACGGATCATGGGAAGATATACATAAAGAATACGATCAGCTGTGGGATGAGTATAAACTTTCAAAACAAAGACATGCCTGTGCAATACTATGCTATCTTTATGATATTGACGACCTGACTCCTGAAATATGGCAGGAAGCCCTGTCAAAAGCAGCAGAGATACAGCAGTATATTTGTGAGCAGGTCTATCTTTCGAGGAAAAAAGATTATGACGACCCTTTCAGGAAAATGATATATCGAAATGAAGCGGAGATGAAATCCGTTATGGGAGACATTGAGGAAAATGATTTTATCCGTCTTGTCAGGGAGGAAACCACAGAGTACACAGAGATACTTAAAAAGTTAAGATCGCTTTCATAAATATGGTGTGAATACCGGAGGGAGCTTGCTGCTCAGAGTTTCATTCGGGCTTAATTATTTTCTACCTTCCTTTTCTACCTCTTTTTTTAACCTCTGGATGTGACCTCGCCCCAGGGCCTTTACCTCACATCCCAGCCTGAAATATTCCCTTATATCGTCATCTGATAATATTCCAAAACAGTCAATTACGGCTAGTTTCTGACCTGCCCATTCAACTATCTCCGAAGGTTTGAGTTTCAGGTATTCATTGTGGGGTACTGCCAGTATTATTGCTTCCGCTCCCCTGAGGGTTTTTTTCAGATCTTTCTCAATGCGCAGGTTTTTTAATTCATCCTGGTTTCTGAAAAACCTGGACCAGGATTGCCCGGGAGAGGGATAGGTGTCCTGTGATTCAAATTCGTACCAGTGGTCTACATAAGGATCATGCACCCTGATCTCAGCCCCCATCTCGGTAAGTTTACGCACCACCAGTTCACTGCCGCTGTAACGTGTGTCACCTACATCCTGGCGGTAGCTTGCTCCGCATATGACTATATCAGCACCGGCTATATATACAGACATATTGCGCAATGCATCCCTGGTCAGTCCTGCTACATGCAGAGCTCTTGTATCATTGATGTCAATAGCTTCGGGGGTGATCCTGAACAGGTCGTTACCATCGTCAAACCCGAGAATGTGTTTATAGGCCCAATAACCCAATCCGCCATCTTTAGGTAAACAATACCCTCCGATACCCGGACCCGGGAAAATAATATTGCTGTGGGTCGGGCGCATTTTGATAGCCTGTATCACCTTTATCAGATCTACACCATTCCGTTCGGAAAACAGGCTCCACTCGTTGAGAAAGGCAAGGATCGTTGCCCGGTATGAATTTTCAATGATTTTTGTGGTTTCTGATTCGACCGGCCTATCCATCACTGTCAATGGAAATTCGTCTGTGTTCAGTACTTCATTAAGAAATGTCTCAACCCGGTCCCTGGCTTCCCGGTTGCACCCTGAACACACCCTCCAGAAATCCCTTATACTTGCAACATAATCTTTTCCGGGCATTACCCGTTCAAAGCTGTGTGCCAGCAGAGGTTCTGAATCTATTCCCCTGTTTGCAAAAGCTTTTTTCAGAATTGGCCAGGCGACAAATTCCGTTGTCCCCGGAGCCACTGTAGTTTCTATTAGCACAAGGCAATCAGCCCTTATATTATCACCAATGGCTCGCATTGTAGCCTCAAGGGCATTCATATCTGCCTGGCCGGTTTTCATTTTACCCAGATCTCTCTTGATAAAGTCACATTGAACATCTACCACTACGCAATCGGCCAGTGAAAGGCAGTTGCTGTTAAAGGTTGCTACCATTGTCTTTTCATTCCTGACACATCGGTTTATCAGTTCTTCCACTTCAGGATCTTCTGCTTTGACCGGAGATTCACCCCTGTTAAGCATCGGTATTTTCCAGTACGATCGTGTGCTTGGACGCTGACAGACTATTACAAACTTGGAGTAATTTCCTTTTTTGTCGCGGGTATCAGCTACTACTGCAGCCATTACTGCACCAACAAAACCGGCACCCATAACAACAACAATTTCCTGTCCCTTCGAACGGGCTGCTCTGGTTAGTTTGAGCAGATGCTCCATTTCGGGAGCATAATCTTCATCTTTTGGAAGGACAAATTTTTCTCCGGCCGGGTTAACCGAGTAGATAGCCTTTTCTTTGTGAGCCATAGTATTAATTCTTATTTGTCGTAGGATTGGGTATTAAGATGATATTGAAAACTAAATGTTTTAGAAGTCACAATTCGTATTTACCGGTATCTGACTGACAAGTATAGGTATTTTTATTGAAAATAGTTTAACCCGTTCAATATTCCCGTTCATTAAAAGGCAATACGAGTCAGGTTTAGCTTTTTATATTGTAATAAGGGCTATCTGGATGGCATCTGGATTTCCCTGAACCGGATATTCCTGACTGCTCCGGTGGTAATCCATGTGGCGATGCCAAGCGGCCTGGAGAGGCCTACTTCGGAGCGGACCGAAAAGGTGTGGCCGTGAGATGCTACATTTATAACCTCTTCGTTGTTGATGTAACACCTGATTGCTTCATTGTCAACTCTGATCCGGAAAGTGTACCAACGGCCATTCTCAAACGGAAATCCGGTGCATGTGAAATTTTCTGAAGCATCAAATCCGTCTATGCTGCTGATGCCTACCAGCGTACCACCCCATCCGCCATTAATAAAGGTACAATGTTCGTCTCTTACCGGAAATGTAACAGCGCTGAAAAAATCATTTCCGTCAATGCGCATTGCTTCCAGTTCAATTTCATAGTTAATTACCGGAAACTCACGAGTCCATCTAATGCCTGTGGGACCGTCGCCAAAAGCAAGTATTATGGAGGAGTCTCTTACCATGACAGGTCCCTGGGGCCCGAAATTGGTGATTTCCCATCCGTCAAGAGTGAGGCCGTTGAACAGGGGACGCCATCCCTGGCTGTCCTGCTTTGCCTCCATTCCGACAGATACCACCTTGTCAATGGCAGTAATTTCCTCCTGTTCCGCCGAAAGGCGTTCAAGCATGTAAAGCATTACAAGGGCAAGGGCAATGACCAGTAGTGCACCAAATATCAGTACAATCGGATAAAAGCTACGTGAGGACCTGTTTCTGCGCATAATTCTGGTAACAATTGTGATTAAAGAGTATCAACTTTTCCGATGATCCTGACTTCTACAGGAATACCCTCTATTTCTGCCGGAAAAATCCTCCTGGTTTTAGGGTCATCTCCTGACAGTGATATAACTATGCATAATCTTCCTTCACTGGTTTTCCCGGTACCGATTGATGAGACATTTTTCAGCCCCATCCATATTTGCTCATATCTGTTTATTATTTTTTTTGCTTTTCTTATATTATAATCCATAATACTTTCTTTTAATAAGTAAATATTTGAATTAAAGAGTACCGGGTACAGTTGTCAATTTACTGCTCAATATAGTTCATGCCAGAGTAAGGTCCAGTTCACTGAAAACATTCTGAATACGGTTTATTATAGTTGTGTTTGTACTGCCAGCAAATAGCAGACCCACAATTTCATCGTGGTTATTGAGTACTACTGATCCGCTGTCACCTCCCTGACTCATCGGTCCGGCTATAAGCTGATCAGTGAACAGGGCTGTCCTGCCAGCTCCAAAATTAACTCTCACTGTGGCATCTACCTGATCAATTATTCCTTCCGTATGGCCCGTGGTGCGGCCGCTTTTCTTAACCTTCATATCCAGCACACCCTCTGAAGCGCCTGTTATGCTGCCGATTGTTAATATTTCATTTATTACATCATCTTTATTGAATGGCTCGGCGATTGCACAATCAACCAGATTCCCTTTGCTTCCTTTATTAACCTGATACAAACGGGTGTCGCTACCGGTAAGCCGTGCAAAGAAATTAAAGGTGCCGGTTATGGCTTTTGTTATAAAGCATCCGCCTGCTTCATCTTCAAACCTTACAGGGATAAAATCACTTAGTTTGGCTATCTGATCATTTGACAGGGTACCTCCGTCATGTGGTCCGGGCTGTAATATTATATCCCCCCTGACTGCCTTATTGGAGTTGGCGAGAACATGGTTGTTAGACAGAATGTATAGTTTATTACCCTTTTTTACCAGACACCCCAGTGTTCCTGCAGTGATGTTAATATGTCCGATGCTCACTCCTCCAGGTGAAGGGCGAAACCTGTCCTTTGGTGATGCCAGGGCATGGATAGCTCCTGTTGGCAGTATGTCGGTTGGAATGCCACTTATTGTCTTCGGGATCAGTTCATTCTCTCTGAGAGAGGCTGCTGTCACCTTCGTGATTACTGAACAGATGATGCATAGATTACCGGTCTTTTTGCCCTGAACTTTCTTATAGCCTATTCCTGTGGCAATCACGTTTGGTTTTGAAAACAGCCGTTGGGAAAGTCCCGGAAGCTGTTCTCGTATTTCTTCTATGGAATTTGCCATTATTACTCCCGTTTTTTTGATTAACATGGAGAATCCCCTATACATGCAATATTCAACAGAGAAAAAATCACTGCCAGTCGGGTAAAATATTCAATAGATACTATGCTATGTGCTGAACATTAATTAAGTTATATAAAAATAAAGCTTTTTTGGTACAGATCAAAAGTTTAAATCAAAAATATTAAAAAACTGACCGTTTTATGATACCTGGAGGGCTATAGTTTATAGATGTCAGAAATAGCAGTAAAAAAAAAATTAACAACTTTTATCAGGATTTATTTCCCGTTATTATCAATTTGTGCTAATTTTCCACCACTTTATAAAACTATATTTATTGAAAGATGAATGCAAAAAACATGTTCCCAACCAAGGTAATTGTCAGGTTTATCCTACTCTTTTTCTTTGCCGCCCAGCTTACAGCGCAGAATCTTGATGTTCCATATGTACCTACGCCACATGATGTGGTGGCTGCAATGCTTGATGTTACTGATGTGGCACCCGGTGATTATGTTATTGATCTTGGTTCAGGCGACGGAAGAATAGTAATTGCTGCAGCTAAAAGAGGAGCGGTAGGTCATGGTATTGATCTAAATCCGGTAAGGGTTGAGGAGGCTGAAGAAAAAGCACGCAAAGTGGGAGTCCAGGACAGGGTCGTTTTTCTGGAAGGTGATCTTTTTGATGCAGATATAAGCCGGGCAACAGTTCTCACAATGTACCTGTTATCATCTGTTAATTTGCGTCTTAAACCGGTTATTCTTGATCAGCTCAGGCCAGGTACAAGGGTAGTTTCTCATAGTTTCAGAATGGGTAACTGGGAAGCCGACGAGCACCTGGAAATTGACGGACGTCATGTTTATTACTGGGTGGTACCTGCCAATGTCATGGGTAACTGGGAGTGGGAGTCCAATGGTCTGAAATTTTCGATGGATGCACGTCAGGAATACCAGAAGATAGATATTGATGTTAATTACGGCAATAGTTCAATGATGGTAACTGATCCTTTGCTTGTTGGAGAACGGATAAGCTTTTCAGCCATTGACAAGAATAATGGACACAGTTATCTTTTCAGCGGCAGGATTGAGGGATCAACTATTTCAGGCACAACGCAGATACGGACTGGTAATTCCCGCTCTGTTGAAAACTGGTCTGCAAGGTTAAGCAGAAGATGAGAGAACACTCTCATCGGGTCGGACCAGGTCTTTCTTTCACGACATTAAGCTCAATGGCAATAGTTATTGGCATTGTTGTCGGTATAGGCATTTTCCGTCTGCCTCCCATTATTGCTGCCAATTCAACTGGAGAATTACAGTTTATCATGTTCTGGGTTGCCGGTGGGGTTATTTCCCTGATGGGAGCCCTTTGTTATGCTGAGTTGTCATCATCGATGCCCGATGCAGGTGGTGAGTACTATTTTCTGAGAAAGGCATTCGGTCCGGCAACAGGTTTCTTCCTGTCCTGGGGAAGGATGACTGTTATTCAGACCGGATCCATTGCACTTATAGCTTTTATTTTAGGGGATTATGCAACTCTGATCCTTGATCTTGGCACACACAGTGCATCAATATATGCAGCTCTTACGGTAGTACTGCTCACTTTGCTGAATCTCCTTGGTACACTGCACTCCAGATGGTTCCAGAATATTCTTGCCTCAATAATTGTAGTTACGCTCGTTATAATTGCTTTTTCCGGACTTTTTCTGACATCCGGTGAAAAAATAACGGGTTTTACAATTTCGGGGAAAAACATGCAGCTATTCTCAGGCGGTGCTCCGGGACTGGCAATGATATTTGTGTTGCTTACCTACGGTGGTTGGAGCGAGGCTGCCTATCTCACCGGGGAGCTTCATAACGTGAAAAAAAGCATTGTTCGCGCGCTTGTTTCGGGTATAGCAATAATTACCGGGCTGTATGTCTTGGTAAACCTTACTTATCTGCATGTTCTCGGTTTTGACACCCTGGCAGAATCGTCTACGGTAGGGTATGATCTGACTGAAATTATCTTCGGTCCCGGAGGCTCTGTTATTGTGGTCATTATAGTAATTGTTTCTGCACTTTCTACAGCCAATGCCACAATAATTACCGGTGCGCGAACCAATTATGCTATAGGAAGGGATTTCAGGCTGTTCAGATTCATGGGGCGGTGGAATCAACTAAGTAACAGTCCCGCCAATGCCCTTATTTTCCAGGGTGTTATTGCACTTGTACTGGTTGGGGCTGGAGCATGGTCAAAGGAGGCAATATCTACCATGGTTGATTATACTGCACCTGTTTTCTGGTTCTTTATAATGCTTATAACAATCAGTTTATTTGTATTCCGGTACCGTAACGGGAAGCCCGAGGTTTCATACAGGGTCCCATTTTACCCCTTACCACCCTTGCTCTTTCTGGCTGCCTGTGTTTATATGCTTTATTCAAGCCTGGTTTTCACGGGCACTGGCGCAATGATCGGTGCAGCAGTTCTGGTTGCAGGGGGGCCTGTATGGTTTATTTTGCGAAGGTATCAGCGCTGATATTTCTGTTTTGTCAACAGGTCCCTGCAAAGCAACGGGATCAGCTGAGAATATCACCCTCTATTACCCATCTTCGGGGTAATCTCAATAATTCTGAGAGCCCGTCTAATCCGCAATAATACTTTTCCCCTTAAGTAAAATGCTTGCTTTTCTGCGGGTTGAGAGAATTATCTGGTACATACAGGGAACGATAACCAGTGTAAGGAAGGTTGCTACCGAAAGACCAAATATCACAGTCCACGACATCGGGCTCCAGAATGCTGCATTATCTCCTCCGAAATAGATCTGTGGCCTCAGTTCTGTCATAAGCGTAACAAAATTAATATTCAGCCCGATAGCCAGTGGAATAAGTCCCAGAATCGTTGTAATTGCAGTCAGCACCACGGGCCTGAAACGGGTTTCTCCTGCCTGCTGAATTAAGTCCAGAGATACTTTGGGATCAGTAAATTTATTTTCAGGAATATCCAGTTCAGATTTTTTTCTGTCATGCAGGTAGTCTGTATAGTCAATAAGCACTATGGCGTTGTTAACCACTACTCCCGCAAGGCTTATAATACCAACACCTGTCATTATGATTACAAATTCCATATTGAAAAGGGCCAGTCCGAAAAAAACACCTGCCGTACTGAATATGACACTGCCGATTATTATGAATGGCTTAAGGACCGAGTTGAATTGCGAAACCAGTATCAGCGCTATCAGCGATACTGCAATAAAAAGTGCAGTAATCAGGAATGCCATTGACTCTTCCTGTTCCTGCTGCTCTCCGGTAAATGCATATTCATATCCCTCCGGCATATCAAAATCTCTTAAAAGTTCTCTTATTTCCTGATTTACCCTTGTAGCATTGTATCCCGGCAATACGTTTGAACTTAATGTTATCACCCTTTTCAGGTCTATTCTGTTCACTGAACCGTATGTTTTGCCAAATTCTGCTGAGGCGACGGCAGAGATCGGTACCTGCATCAGTTGACCGCTGCTCTGGCTGCGAAAGGTAATCCTCTGGTTCAGCAGGCTGCTAAGGTTGTTCCTGTATTCTCTCTGCAATCTCAGCATTATGGGAAACTCTTCCTCGCCGATCTTGAATGCTGATACCTCGTTGCCGAATAATGCCGTACGTATCGTATTTGCAATTGAATATGTGGATATTCCGTAACGCCTGGCCCTGTCCCGGTCTATGTTCACAATAATCTCCGGTTTATCAGTATCCAGATCCTTTGATAGTCCTTCAATACCCTGAATACCTGAAGTTTCAATCATCCGCTGAATATTGTCGGAAAGTGCAAGTAACTGCTCGAATTCTTCTCCGCTTATTTCCAGGTTTATAGCACGGCCAGCAGGGGGACCTGCAGTATTTTTTTCTATGTTGAATTCCACACCTGGATACCTGCCAATCAACTCACTGCTTATTTCAGCCATTATATCATTGGTATTTATTCCGGCCCTGTTTTCGAATTCAACAAATGTTACAGTTATCCTGCCGCGATTAGGAGTATCCCCGCCTGCAAATTCCATCTCTCCCCCTGAACCCTGTCCCACAGTTGTAAGTACTGATTTCACTATATGCCTGTAGGGAGCAATAATCCCGTTCACCCTGCTTTCGATCTCAGCCAGTTTTCTGTCTGTTTCAGCAATGTCCGTACCAATTGGCAGCTCTGCCATTATGTTGATAAACTGGGGCTCATTATCCGGAAAGAAAAGTACATTGGGACTTCTGTATGAAAAAAAAGCGATGGATATTACCAGGAATACAAGTGTTCCACTCACGAAAAAATAGGGGTTCTTGCCCTTCAGCGCGAACATGAGTGTACGCGAGTAGAGGCGTTCGTTAAAGGGCAGAAACTTTTCCTGAAACCATTCCTGCATCCGGCCGAAAAGGTAATAACCCATTGCTCCAATAATTCCTGTAATCAATAAAACATTTCCTGCCAGGGTCTTTCCCAAAGTGTGCATAATTATCCCTGCTATTGCAAGTGAACCAGTAATAATAAGCGGTTTAGGGTTGAACTTCCCGGGTTTTTCCTTTTGACCATCATTATCTTTTCCAGTATTCTGATCGCGGAAAAAGGTTTCTGAGAATACGGGGATGATAACAAGGGCAACAAACAGAGAGGATGAGAGCACAATTATCAGTGTAAGGGGCATATATTTCATGAATTCACCGACTATTCCCGACCAGAAAGCAAGCGGAAGGAAGGCGGATAATGTAGTTGCCGTTGAAGTAATTATCGGCAATGCAATCTCGCCAATGGCTGTTTTTGCTGCCTCATAGACGGAGTATCCTCTCTCCACATAGCGGTAAATATTGTCCACCGCCACTATGGCATTATCCACCAGAAGTCCCAGAGCCAGAATAAGGGAAAAGAGCACTATCATATTAATCTGTATGCTGAATATACCGAAAACCATGAATGATGTTAGCATGGATAGCGGGATTGCTATTCCGACAAACAGTGCGTTCTTTAGTCCCAGAAAGAAATAGAGAACAAGTATTACCAGGATGACAGCAAGAATTACGCTGTTTTCAAGGTTACTCAACTGGTTGCGGATCTCCTCCGACTGGTCGTTTGTTATTGTAATGTTCAGACCGGCGGGCAGATTGCCGCTGGCCCTGGCTGTGTCAAGGATACTGAAAATCTTCTCAGTTGCCGATAAGAGGTTTTCTCCGGACTTTTTCACAACCTGTAGAGAGACTACAGGCTGGTCATCCAGCCTTGCAAAACTCACAGGGTCGGCATAAGTGTCCTCAACAACTGCAACATCCCTGAGATAAACTATCTGCCCCATCTCATGCTTGACAATGATATCTTCAATCTGCCTCACGTCGGTAAACTCACCAATAGTGCGGATGGCCCACCTGGTGTTATCCTCAAATAAAACTGAACCGCCTGCCATGGAGACATTTTCCTGCATTATTGCATTTTCAATGTCACCAAAGCTCAGCTCAGCGGCATCCATCTGAATGGGGTTAATATTGATCTGTATCTCCCTTTCAGGAATACCGGTGATATCCACCCTGGATATTTCCGGGATAAGTTCTATCTCATCTTCCAGGAAATCAGCAAATCTCTTCAGCTCATCAATACTGAAATCTCCTGAAAGATTGATGTTAATAATGGGAAACTCTGCAAAGTCTATGTCCATCACTATTGGATCAGCCGGGAGGTCAGCAGGCAGATCAGGCTTAACCCGGTCCACCGCATCTTTTACATCCTGGCGGGCGGACTTAATGTCGACATCTGTCTGAAATTCCACTATAATATCGGAATTGTCCTGGGTTGATGTTGAACTCAACACCTTTATTCCTGAAATGGTGTTAATTTCATTCTCCAGTGGCCGGGTGATAAGATTTTCCATGTCAACCGGGGGGGTGCCCGGATATATTGTTCTGACCATTATTGTGGGTATAACCACATCGGGAAACAGTTCTTTTGGCAGGGAACGGTATGAGAAAATTCCGAAGACGGCAAGTATCAGGGTAAGAAGAAATATGGTACTCTTGTTTTTGAGTGCAACTGTGGTTGGTCTGAACTCCCTGATTTTTATTTTATCGGATGACGCGTTGCTCATGAGATTTAAATGATTGCGGATTACTTTTTATTTAAGATTGCTCTATCACAATAATCAAACCCTCGGTAAGCTGGTTATGACCCTGTACGATGAGAAGATCTCCTTCTTTAAGTCCACTCTTTATCATCGTTCTTCCTTCGCTGTCGGCTCCTCTTTCAATGTATGACCTGTGAGCAACCCATGTTCCATTATTATTCTGCTGTGCAGTATATACAAAATGTCCCTGTATATCCTGTTTAATAAGCATTGTGGGTATTACAATAACATCATCCTCCGAAAAAGACTTAATGTTCAGACTGGCAACCATGTTGGGCTTGAATCTTTCACCGGGGTTATCTATCCTGAGCTGCAACCTGAAGGTCCGGTTCTCAGGATTTATGACATTACCGATACGATGAACCGGCACGCTGGCTTCAAATTCAGGAAAGGCAGGAAATCGGAGTATAACATTGTTGGCAGGATCAATTTTTGGAAGAAATGTTTCTGAAACGTCAGCGTTTACATACATACGGTCCAGATTGACGATCTGCATAACTGGTGACCCCGGCACGGCCAGTTCTCCTTCCCTGAGGAATATCTCATCAACTATCCCTGAAAGGGGGGCATGTAATATGGCCATTTCGAGTTGTGATTCGAGCGACCCGAGACGGGACCGGAGGCTTTCGTAGGCATTCTTTGCTTCCAGGTACTGTATTTCGCTTCCTATCTGTTGATCCCAGAGGCTTTTCTGCCTTTTGTATACTGTTCGTGCCAGGTTCAGATTGGTTTTAAGTTCTTCAATATTGTTTTCCAGTACTGAAGTATTCAGCCTGGCCACCGGTTGGCCCCGCTCAACCCTTTGGCCCTTGCTGACATGGATTTTTTTTAACTGTCCGTTTATTTCGGGACTGATCATCGCTTCGCGGACTGCTTCCAGTGATCCGTTTATCCTGAAATAGTGGTCAAATGGTCCGGTTTTGATATCAGTGACAGTAACCATGGTACCCGACCGGTTCTCCACCTGTTCCCCCATGTCTGATAACTGCCCCTCCAGAAGGGTTATTTTTCTGTTAAGGTCGCTTATCTCTTTCTGGTATTCTGATATCCGGTTACGGATCTCAGCCGGGGTATCATCCCGCTGGTCATTGCATGACTGTGTTGCGAATATCAAAGGGATGACAACCAGTAATGGGGTTATTAAAATGTTACGCATTTTATAAAAGGCTTTAATGAATATGGTTCTTTTTTAATTTTGTTTCTGTATAATATTGTTAATGTTCATTTCTGCTTTTTTTTGCTGCTGCGCCGAAGTGTTCCATACAGCCTGCTCTTCCCCTATAGTCCCCGTGCCTTTTCCAGATTATTTCTGGCAGTTATGAAGTCAAACATTGCATTATAATAGTTTGCCCTGGTGGCAAGCATCTGGTCATTTGCCTGGGTTAACTCCATGCTGCTTGCCATTCCTTCCTTGTGCATGATTGTTGTCCGCTTCAGGATCCTTTCGGCAAGCTCCATGTTTTCCCTTTCTGTAATGTACTGCTCCATAGTAGTCCTGAACTGCAACCTTGCCTCGGTAATCTGCATCCTGAGTGACTCGGAAACCTGACTGGTTTTCATTTCAGTTTTGCTGAGTTCGAGTCTTGCCTGCTGTATCCTGGACGACCTCAGTCCGCTGGAGAATATCGGGATACTGAGATTTACCGCAACGAATGAAGATGGGAACCAGGGTTTCGACATATCAGTGAAATTAAAATCATTTCTCATAGCCATCTCCTGATAGGTAAATGAAGCTGTAAGCCTTGGCAGAGAGAGAGACTGCTCCCTCCTCAGGGCCATAAAGTCCATATCCCTCCTTGAGCGCATTATCAGGTAGTCGATATGATCCTTGTAACTGAACTCTTCATCCGGATCTGCTTCAAGCATAATTTTTTCAAAAAGTGTATGCAGCGAGTCAGCAGGTTCAATTACCCTGTCAATGTCTATCCCAATCTGAAATTTGAGTAAATTAAGGCTAAGCTCGTATTGTCTTTCAAGCTTCGTCAGGTTGTTGCGCATATTCGATACCGATAATCTGAGCTGATCAACATTAATCGGGTCTGTAAATCCTGCTTCCATTATCTTTTCTGTTTCGGCAAGACTTTGTCTTATGTTCTCAAGGTTTTGCCTTACGATGGAAATATTGTCACGGGTCAGAAGCGTCAGGAAGTAGGTTTCCGAAACCTGATTCCTGACATCCAGTTCCGAGCGTTCTTTGTTTTGCATGGCCAGATCCCTGAATATCCTGGCCGCCCGAAGTCCCACGATATAGGAACCGTCAAAAATCATCTGGCTTACAGTGGCCGAAATATTTACCGTCTGCTCTGTGCCGAATTGTATTTCAGCAAATTCACCGGGTTCTCCACCAAAAAACTCTGCAGGTACAAGTGAGGTGGGAATCTCAAAAAAGTATTGATAGCCTGCTGATCCATCTACCTGTGGCAGGCCTGAAGCAGTTATTTCCCTGATTCTTCTTGCGGCTATTTCAAGGTCTTTTTTTGCAGTTTTCATTGTGATACTATGCTCAACAGCGTAGTCAACAGCCTGTTGAAGGCTTATCCTCATAGTATCGGGTGACTGTGATGGTTCCCGTCCGTTAAAGCCTGCATTTAAGGTGAATGAAAATAACAACAAAAGTGCAATCAGAATATTAGTGTGAAGTTGCATATGGGTTGTGGCTTGATATTATTAAATGAAAACTTGTTTGATTTTTAAAGTTTCCGGTTAAACAGTTTTTTAAGCTGTTTGTTCACGAAACAGGAAAATTACCCGGTTCCATTTAATCAGAGCCACCGTGGTAATAAACTGAAAATGGTAAAAATCACAAATTACCCGGAGGTTCATGATGTCTGTTTTCTTAAAACACCAATACCGGCAAGCTTATCGTTAATATGATAACAGGGATCATCAAATTCCGGCCCGCCTGTAAAAGGATCCTTATCGGGGCTGAGATGAGGATCCAGATCAACATAAGTAAATCCGCCCAGACCTGCTGCAAGGTGAACTGCACAGCCCAGACCGAGTTTTGTTTCAAGCATACATCCGATCATCAACTTAAGATTTGCACTGCGTGCAATGGTTGCTATATCAAGTGCTTCAACAATTCCCGACTTCATAAGTTTGATGTTGATAACATCTGCGCAGTCTGACCTTACTATATTCAGGGCATCTGCAGCAGTAAAGACCGACTCATCAGCAGCAACTGGCACTGAAGTCCGGTCTCTGACGTACTTCATGCCATTCAGGTCGCTTTTTAAAACAGGCTGCTCAAAAAGATCAGGGCGTAAATCGTTTTTCTGAAGTATTTCGAGAAACAGGGCTGCTTCATGCGGTGAAAACCCCTGGTTGGCATCTAATATAATACCGCATTCCGGAGCGCCTTCCCTGATTGCCAGAATTCTGGCAATGTCGTCAGTAAGGTTTTTACCCACCTTGGTTTTTAATATTCTATAACCTTTCTCTGACAGTTTTGCAGCATTTACCCTGGCAATCTCCGGTGATACTATATCTATTGTGTAATCTGTTTCAATCCGGTTCACTTCACCGCCAAAGAATTTATATAAAGGCATATTCAGCGATCTGGTAAAAGCATCAAGCAAGGCCATTTCAATCGCGCAACGGGCTGTAGACTGGGCCCAGAATACTTCCTTGAGATGCTTTGATATCATTTTATAGTCGGATACATTTTTTCCCGGAAGAAAACTCTGAATTGTTTCCAGTGTTGCAAGTACGGTAGATTGATTTTCACCGTTAACAGGTTCTAAAGGGGCAGCTTCGCCATAACCTTCAATGCCGTTGTTCAGCGTAATCTTTATAAAGACGTTTTCAATACTGTGTTTTTTACCTATTGCAATTGTAAAAGGTTCATCCAGTAAGATATTTACAGGTTCAAATTCAATGTTCTTGATGTCAAGAGGTTCCATTTTTATTTCTCCATTTTTTTAGTAACTCAAGTAAACTATATACCTGGTTGTCAGTGTGATTTATTGAGGCAGTAATTCTTATTATCTGCTTTTTCATGTTGTTTGGATAATCAGTTGTTGCAGATACTATGGTATCGTTATTTTTCAGGAATTTAGACAAGCTAATAGACTTTTCTGCTGAATCAAAAAAAATTGGTATAATTGGAGTATTATCACGGGTGGTTACGAATCCCATGTCTGTTATTTCTTTTTTTATATATGATGCCTTATTAATTAATTCGATACGTAATCCGGGGTTTTCTGTTATCACACGAATTGATGAGATACCTGCGGCAATAACATGAGGTGGAAGAGATGTTGATGACTTGTAGATATCTGATTTTTTTCTCAGTAATTCAATAAGTTCTTTGTTTGCTGAAATAAAACCGCCATAACTGCCGAGAGCTTTGCTCAAAGTCTCTGTCTGATATATTTCCGGAGCATTTTCAAGGTTGAAATGCTCCGGAGTACCAAGGCCGTTTTGTCCCAGGATGCCCGTTGAATGAGCATCATCAACTATAATAAGAGCATTGTATTGTTCTGCCAGTTCATATATCTTGTTAAGCGGTGCTATTTCACCTGTAAGCGAAAAAATACCATCAGTAATGATAATGGGACTGAGCTTCCCTGGTAATCTCTTCAGTAGTGTCTCAAGATGGAGCGCATCGCAATGGTCATAGTAGCCAATATTGTTGACAATTCCCCGGATACTTTCTCCAATGCTGGGGTGAGCAAAACTGTCTATCAGTACGGCTGAATCCGGTTTTAACAAAGCCCGTATCAGAATGGTGTTGCCCTGGTATCCGGAGGGGAAAAGGATAGTATCCTCCTTCCTCTTGAATTTTGAAAGCTGCTTTTCAAGTTCAATATGAAGATCAGAGGTGCCTGTTGTAACACGTGAAGCAGAGAAATTTACTCCATATTTTTCGATTGCGCTTATAGCTGCCTTTTTTAGTTCGGGATGATTAGCAAGTCCCAGGTAATTATTGCCCCCGAAATAAGAGTATCTGGTTTTACCCAGGTTAACATAATTTCCAATTCCACTACTCAGGATTATCATAAATTTCTATTTGGAATGATATTTATCACCATATTTCCAAAACCTTCACCTGCCTGGCATCAATCCTGGTTTCCAGTGTAAGGATATTGTTACGTGCCCTGATGCGTCTTTCCTGGTCCATTATAACATCTCTTACCCTGTAGTTGCCGCTTTTTGGAGTTGCAAGGTAAACAGTTACATCTTCAATACTGTCACTATGATTGAACAGATATAAGACAAATCCGTTCTTATTATCCTGTAGCCTAACTTCAACATAATTTTCTTTGTTTCCGTCGTGTGAGCTTATGAATGGCCTGTCAACCCCCGCCCAGCTCAGCAGATTAATGAAGAATTTCTCGTTTTCAGCGACCGGGTTGGGATGATTTGCCATACCAAGATAGGTTCCGGCCAGTATTGCCTGACCCTTTCCGTATTTTGCGCTTACAATGGCCGGCTTGCCGTTGTAATGCCTGGCAAGAATGTCAATTTCACGGTTTTCCAAAGGAGCAACCGATTTGGCATAGAGAGCTCCACTGAGCATGTTACCGGAGTCAAGGTTTGATATTGCCGGGTGGGCAGTGTCTGTTATTACCAGACCGACATCATCACGCATACTGACCTCATGTTCCCTTACCCCGAAAACATCGTGAAGTCCGAGGCCGGGAATGATCTCCGAGGCATATCCTCTCTCATCCTTTCGTCCGATTCTTGCTTCAGCAAGAATATGGCCGCCGTTTTCAACAAATACCCTGATCCCCTCGGCTGCTTCTTTTGTGATCATGAGAGGCCATGGAACTAATACCAGTTTATAATCTGCCAGTTCCTGCTTTTCAAGATGTTTCCGGTGGATGAAATCAACCGGAATATTCTGATCGGCAAATGCCCTGAAGTAGCCTAAAAGTGAATTGGTATGAGCATCGGGGTAGTGGCTGTGCTGCATGCCACCAACCATCTGCGAAAGGGGATTATATACAATACCTATTTCCGCCTTTACCGGTGTGGAGAAAAGGAACAGTTCCTGGTTGCGGTCCACTATTGAGGCTATCTCTCCGGCATGAACAGCTCTTTCGGTTATTTCGCCGTCAAGGTTGATAAGTCCGTATCCGCCTGCTTCATATCCTGAAGACATTGGATAATATGCGTACATATTTACTCCCTTTGCACCTTTGGCAATGGCTGACCAGATCCAGATCCTGTGGTCTTCCGGCAGAACAGGTTCACTGACAAAAAGTGAGATTATTCCCTTGCCTGCCTGTAGCTCACCTGCGTGCCACCCTCCCTTTTCCCTGTTGGCACTGCGGGTAAAATCCATCACTGCCCTAAGTTTTGTGACCGACCAGTGTCTGTCGGGCTGGTTGTGTTTCGGATAGATTGAAACCCCGTAAAAGTCGGGTGGTTCTGACATCAGAAAATCATCTGTCCACTCACCAGGTCCCAGGGGGGACAGGAACAGGGATGCATTTGCAGTATGGGCAGTTATCAGGCTGTTGGGATCGGCTTTTCTGATGGCCTCATAGCGTGTGCGCATATCATCAGCCAGTTTTTCAGAAAAAAATGTTTTCCAGTCCGAGAAATCGGTGTAAGTCAGTAATTTGCGGGACATCGGGGGGTCAATCTGGCTCCATGTACTGTAACTCCTGTACCATGCTCTGTTAAGGGAATCAAGACTTCCGTATTTATCCATCAGCCAGTGTCTGAATCTTGTTCTGGTTCCCGGGCAGCGGCAAAAGTGAGCGTCTGGTCTAGAATCCGGGTTTACCCGTTTTCCCGGGCGAGGTTCACTCCACAGACCCCAGCCTGATAAATTAGGGTAGGAGGAGGCAACTTTTGCGGTTTCAGTAAAGAATGTGATTATTATCTCTTCTGCTTCGGGATCATCCGGGCATAATCCGGTTACCGATTGCTGATTTACCTTTCTTTTGTTTTGCGCTTCAGAAATATAGTGAGGGAACAAATCCATTGCCCAATCGGGTGGTGAATCAACATATATCTGGATGAACACCTGCAATCCGATCTCCTCTGCAAGTTTCATAAGTAAATGCAGATTTTCGAAGTTGTATTCTCCTCTTAGCGGTTCACATTTAGCCCACTCAACCCAGGTGCGTATCGTATTGAATCCAAGAGCCCTGATTTGTTTAAGATCATGTCTCCACTCTTCCTCTGATTGCGGGGTTATATCCGAAAGCATAGGGGGGCGGGCTTTACCGCCACTGTACCATACCGAGAAAGGGAAAAACCCGGTCCTCGCAGGTTCAGGTTTGTCATTTGCCTGGACAGGGATTCCGGATAAAAGCAGAATGGTGAATATCAGAAACAGAGTTTTAATGTTTACCATTATACCTGTTATAATTGAATATTTGGATTATGAAAAAATGTTTTTAAGTCCTACCCGAAAAATAATCCGGCTATAAATATTCCCGCAATGACGGAGGTAAAATCGGCGAATAGTCCGCAACCCACAGTATACCTCGTGTTTCGAATTCCTACCGCACCGTAGTAAACGGCAATCGTATAGAAGGTCGTCTCAGTTGATCCCTGGAATGTAGCGGCCATACGGCCTACAAATGAGTCTACTCCATAATGGTTGAATGCCTCAATCATCATTCCCCTTGCACCGCTTCCGCTGAGGGGTTTCATAAATGCCGTAGGGAGGGCTCCTACAAATTCGGTGTCAACACCAAAAAGACCAAATATCCCGGCAATAGCCGATATCAGCATATCAAGTGCTCCGGAGGCCCTGAATACCCCTATTGCCACGAGCATGGCCACCAGAAACGGAATTATTTTGACGGCCACCCCGAATCCCTCTTTTGCTCCTACTATGAATTCTTCATAGACATTAACCTTCTTTCTCCATGCGAGAAAGATGAAGAGAATTATTATAAGAAACAGCAGCAGGTTACCTGCAAAAGTAGAAACAACACCGATGGTTGCCGATGCCATGCTGCTGAATAACCAGATTATAAGTCCTATAAGCAGTGAGAGCCCTCCTATATAAGCCAGCACTACCCGGTTAAACAGATTGATCCTCTGAATTGCTGAAACTATGAGTAGGCCTGCCATAGTCGAAAAGAACGTAGTGAGCATTATTGGAAGGAATATATCGGCAGGGTTTGCAGCTCCCATGGCAGCTCTTATCGCCATAACCGAAACGGGTATCAGTGTCAGTCCGCTTGTATTAAGAACTATAAACATGATTTGCGAATCAGATGCCTTTGTTTTATCGGGGCTGGCCTCCTGCAACTCCTGCATGGCTTTGATGCCCAGGGGGGTTGCAGCGTTGTCAAGTCCGAGCATGTTGGCGCAGATGTTCATTGTCATAGAGCCAAATGCGGGATGGTTATCAGGAAGTTCAGGGAAGATCTTTTTAAAAAAAGGCATTACAAAGCGGGTTAAGCCGCTTACTGCACCTCCTTTTTCACCAATTTTCATAATCCCAAGCCATAGAGTCATTACCCCGATTAGATATATGGCTATGTCTATGCTTACTTTGGCCATTTCAAAGGTGCTTTCAACTATAGCAATAAAAACATCTCTGTCCGCTGTTGTAAATACATATCCAAGCAAGGGTTCAAGGTGGCCGCTGAAAAGATAACCCATTACCCTCATAATGGCTACCAGCATTGCAACAAGAAAGAAACCAATCCATATATAGTTGAGAGTCATGTCAAATAGCAGAGAGTAATTAGTGTAAACAGGGTAATAAAATGATTTTGGAGTATCTGCATATTATTATACCGCAAAAGATGTGGCAATTTAATAAAAATCTGTTAAGCTGCCTCTATTATTCTGCACGGGGGACTCTTTTAAAACGCCAGGTGGGAGTATTATCAGTTTTTCATTTCCTGAGCATGCACGGTTCTCAGGATAGAAAAGAAATCTTCTATCTCCCGGATTTCTGCTGATAAGCCCTCTTTGATACTACCTTCGTATATTACCGTGCCTTTATCCAGAAACACTATTCTGTCCGCTACTCTCAGTATGCTTGAGACTTCGTGAGTGATCAGAACAATTGATATCCCAAGCTGGTCCTTTAAATTCAGAATAAGATTGTCGAGTGATTCAAGTGATACCGGATCCAGGCCGGCACCGGGCTCATCACAGAAAAGCAGGGGGGGGTCCATGGCTATAGCTCTTGCCAGGGCAACTCTTTTCAGCATTCCACCGCTTAGCTGAGCAGGATAAAGATCATAGGCCTCCTTCAGGTTAACAAGTCCCAGTTTCATCTTTACAATATCTTTTATCAGGTTCCGGGGAAGATTGCTCTGGTGCAAAAGCGGCATGGCAACATTCTCTCCCACAGTCTGCGAAGCAAGGAGTGCCCCGTTCTGGTAAAACACACCCATCTTATGGTACAATTCATTCATTTCTTTCTCTGATAATCCGGAAATATCCTCTCCGAGAACCGAAATGTAGCCTTTGTCCACAGGATGCAGACCGAGCAGGCGCCTTAGCAGGGTTGTCTTCCCTGACCCGCTTCCGCCAAGGATAACTGTCGCCTCTCCCCTGAATGCTGAGAAGGATACATCAGAGAGGATCTCATTGTCGTCGATTGAAACATAAAGCCCTTTGACATCAATAACTTTTTCCATGGAAACAATTATATTAATAAAACAACACAGCCATAAAACTATCTGCCAGTATAACAAGGGAAAGCGATACAACCACGGCCATGGTAGTTACCTTTCCAACCCCCTCGGCTCCCCTGTCAACCCTGAATCCGTAGAAACTCCCTGTAAGGACGATTATGCATGCATAAACCTGGCTTTTGATAAAAGCCGTAATCAGGTGTTTGGTAGTCATCAGGTTTTCCATTCGGTTCAGGAATACTTCAGGGGAAATATCCAGGTTGTTGTATGCTGCTGTTGCACCTCCCGCTATTCCTGCTACATTGGCAAGTATGATCAGCAGGGGTATTGTGAAAAGACTGGCATACAGCTTGGGTACAACAACATAGCGGACAGGATCCAGTCCCATTGTTCTTAAGGCGTCCAGCTCTGCGGTTACCTTCATTGTGGCTATCTCAGCTGCAATTGCCGACCCGCTTCTGCCTGCTACAAGGACAGCAGTTATAAGGGGCCCCATCTGGCTCATAATGGCAATGACGATAAGATCGACTATGTAGATATCTGCACCGAATTCTCGCAGATACTCTGCCGATTGAACTGCCATCACAAATCCAATGGCAAAAGACATGACAATGACTATAGCGGCAGCATTAGCACCAATAATTACCGATTGGTTTACAAATTCACCCTTCCTGGTGGTCTTGGCCCTGAAAAGGTCTGCTAACGACCAGTAAAAGAGATTGGCAGCAAGAAGCAGAAATCCATAAAGGTATGAGAAGATAAATTCCTGAGTGCTTTTGCCGACAATTTCAGTAACGAATCTCTCTTCCGGTGGTTCTGCTTCGATGGAAGTTTCGGAGCTGAAGAGTTCAATTTTTTTATTAACCCTGGTATTTGCCCCTTCAATACTGATTTCTTTTATCTTATTTAATAGTTTTCCTTTTATATAAAGCAATGTCATAACCCCGGCACTGTCTATATCATCAAGTTTTTCCAGATTGATCTTCAGTTCAGGAATGTTAAGTGAACGTGTCTTTTTAATTACGTTCAGTGCCAGATCCCCTGAGTTTTCAACAGTGAGTCTGCCCGATACAGATAATGTATTGCCCTCAAGCCGGCAATTCAGATCGTCTGCCGTAATTAACAGTTCTGTATGATTTTGATTATGCTGCACCATAAAAGTACAAGGTGTAATAGTAAGGAATCATGTGATATCTTCGATGATTCTATTAATAAATTCGGCTAACTCTTCGACGAATATTTCGCTTATTGCTGCAGCAAACAGGTTCAGATCTCTCTCCTCAAGTAAAACCCTTTTGTCCGCCCTGTGATCATAAACTATTCGGTTGGTCTGATTATCCTTTAACTGGAATGCAACTCTGAGCCGGGCATAATAGTCCCTTCTGTCCTGCACTGCCTCGATGGTATATACAGTTGTGCCAAGTGTAAAACCGGTTTCTGTGCCCGATGCTGACAGTTGAACTGATTCAAATACCTTATGTTTTCGAAAGAATTCATCCATTATGTTTGTCAGGCTTTGATCAGGTCTTATAGCCCAGATATTCAATGCAAAGTATTTTATCTCATGCGAATTTTCCCTTATTGCTATCTGATGGGTTGAATAGGCTGGAGAAACATCAACGGGTGTTATTGTGCAGGATTTATCAAAAAAAGGCCCGTTAACTGGTAAATCCAACTCTATGTCTGCAGGATAATCGAGCAGGTAGAATCTGGTGGCTTCAGGTGCCCGTGTCAGACACCCGGCAGCTAATGATGCTGTGCATATCAGCAGGATCAATTTTCGTATCATCTTACTGTATGGTTTAGGATTGGTTTTAGTTCAGGTTTCTGTCCGGAATATTCCTTGTAGTTTGTCCCCTTATAAGTACCGATGGGTTCATATTTATCTTACGGGATGCTTCATTAAGATTTTCAAGGGTGTGCTGCAACAGAATCAGATTCTCCTGAAGCTGCCTGCTTCCTTCTCCAAAGTCCTCCTCCATCCTTAAAAGGAAACCTTGAGTATGCAATGCAGCTTCAGCAGCATTATCTATCAATTCTTTCATATTGGCCTCGCGGACTGCAAGTGATACTTCTCTCAGGTTGCTCAGCACTTCTGTTATGTCATCCCCCTGCATTATTTCATTGAATCTTCCGATTGCAGCGGACAGGTCCTCTGATGTAACATCCAGTCTGCCGGCAAGACTGTTGACAGATGTAGCAGCCTCCCTTATTTCCTTTCTGTTTTCTGATATCATCTCATCCACCCTGGCAAGGGTCATTCCGGAATTCTCTGCCAGAACAGCTATATTATCTGCAGCCCGGGTAAAGCTTTCCATATTCCGGGGCTCGGTAAAAACCTGCAAATTGTTTATAACTTCCTCGACCTTGAAAGCAATTATCTCTGCTCTGCCGGTAATGTCTGCAGCCATTGTTGAGCCTGGTTCGATGAATTCCCCCGGTTCCAGGAAATCCGCCTCAACGGTTCCTCCGCGTATCTCTATGGCTTTCAAGCCAGTGATGCCAACAGAAACAATATCGGCAGCTGCATCTTCCTTTACCGGCGTATCGGTACGTAAAGTGAGCTGGATAATTATTCTGTTTACATCTTCAGGATCTATTCTGATGTCGGCAATGGAACCGACGTTAATTCCCAGGTATTTAACCGGGCTGCCCACATTCAGTCCGCTTACCGATATATCTCTGTATGCAACATAGTAGGTGTCTTTCTGTTCAAGTAACCTGCGGCCGGTAAACCAGCCAAAGATCAAAAGCAGAAAAACAGAGCTGATCAATATGAATACACCCAGTCTTATTCTTTGTGCCTTTTGTCTCATAATTTTTTGGTTTTTAGTAAAATCACCTTTTTCAATTTATGCATCTGATGGCAATAATTTCCGGATCACAACCCTGGAACCCGTTTTTTCTGGTAACGTTATTTACCTGTTTATTATTTTAATACTCCCTATAAGTATACTGATTGCCAGTAGTTTATCGTCTGGGTTTTTCTAATCTGCCGAAGGCGATAAACTGAGCCGGAGCTATACCTTAATAACAATATTCCATTTCAAGGATATTATTACCAAATTTAACTCATAAATCCGTAAAATCCATTCTTATGATGTGATAAAAATATAATGATACCGGACACAGGGTTGATAATTAATGTTTTATCAAACATATTTTGGGTAAACATATTAACGCTACCTTTCAAATCCGAAGTATTACACATCAGGTTAAATTTTCTAAAAAACTGAACAGGTTATGTGTAATTTTGGCTGAAAAAATTTAATGTATATTTGCATTTCCAGTAAAACCTTTAATAACGGATGTTACTGATCAAAATTAATGGTTTGTTTGGTCAGATGCACAGTTTCATTATATTTTGTGAAAATATTGAAAATATTGTCAAGGACGGTTCATGGATAAAATCAGAAATAAATGTCAGAATTTAATGGAGTTACTGATAAGCGGATAAAATACTACAGATCTTTGCCGAAACCGGCACAATTCGTGTCAGAATTACCGGTTGCAGCTAAAGGCCGCGAACTGGTAAAAGGCTCCAGGCAGAAAATCACTTCTATTATCAGGGGACAGGATAAAAGAAAACTCCTGATTACAGGTCCCTGTTCTATTCATGATCCTGATCAGGCAAAGGAACTTTGTTGCAGTATTGCTAAAATGGCTGAAGAGGTCAAAGACCAGTTTTTTGTTATAGGACGGTTTTATTTTGAGAAACCTCGCACTATTGATGGCTGGAAAGGTCTTGTTTATGATCCCCACATTAATAATTCATGGAATATTGAACGGGGGCTGGAACTAGCAAGGGAGATTCTGATACATGCTGTTGATGAGTGCGGATTGCCGGCAGCAACAGAATTTCTTAATCCCTTTACTCCGCAATATTATTCAGATCTGGTATCATGGACAGCTGTAGGAGCTCGCACCAGTGAAACCCAGTTGTACAGGGAGATGATGTCAGGACTCTCAATGCCGGTGGGATACAAGAACAGTACCCGTGGTGATGTTGATTCTGCGGTGAATTCACTTATTGCCCTGAAGAATGAAACATGTTTCATAGGGATTGATCAGGAGGGGAATGCAAGTGTGGTTGCAACTACCGGTAATGACACCGGACACCTTGTTTTAAGGGGGGGGGTGAGGCCCAATTATGACAAGGGCAGTGTGGAACTTGTTCAGAAAGCGTCATTTTCCAGGGGGCTTTTAAATGGCGTAATCGTTGATTGCAGTCATGGTAATTCCGGAGGAGATTACAAAAAACAACCCGAGGTTTTTGATAATATCATTCAGCAGATATGTGAAGGCAATGAGATGATTGTCGGACTGATGACAGAGACAAATTTGAGGGAAGGGAATCAGAAAATAAAAAAAGATTTGACCGGGTTTAATAAGAATTCTCTTCAATGGGGAATATCTATAACTGATGCCTGCATTAGTTTCGAATCGACAAGGGAGATGGTTCTCAGAGCTGCTGAACAGCTTAGAAAGCGCCGCATTTGATTCTCCTTGTCGAACCTGTTATCCATGCATACCTTCCTGCCTTGATCATAGTTGTTCAGCTGTTCTCCCTTCTCCAGTTCTCTATTGCTAACCTGACTGATCTGTGCTTTAGCAGGAGATCCAGTGCATCTTCTGCATCCAAAGGCAATTCCTCCATGATAATTCTTATCCCACGCCTAATCAGTTTATTGTTGGTTAGTTGCATGTTAACCATCTTATTGCCCTTTACTTTACCCAGTTTAATCATCAATGATGTTGTGATCATGTTCAGGATCATTTTCTGCGCTGTGCCGGCCTTCATTCTGGTGCTTCCGGTCAGAAATTCCGGACCTACAACTGCCTCCACAGCAATTTCAGCTGCCTTTGCCACCGGAGAGGCGGGATTGCATGTTATGCAACCGGTAAGAAGTCCCTCTTTACTTGCCCGTTCCAGTCCCCCCACAACATAGGGCGTTGTACCGGAAGCTGCAATGCCGATAACCGTATCCAGATCAGTTGGGGTAAATGGTTTAAGTTCCACCCATGCCCTTTCCGGGTCATCTTCGGCCTTTTCCACTGATTTGCGCAGGGCTTTGTCACCTCCGGAGATCAGTCCGATAACCATATTGTCAGGGACTCCAAAAGTAGGGGGAAGTTCAGAAGCATCCAGCACTCCCAGTCTCCCGCTGGTACCGGAACCAATATAGAATACCCGTCCTCCTTTCCGCATCCTCAAAACTATTTGTTCAATGAGTTTCTCAATCTGGGGAAGGGCTTTTTTAACAGCTTTGTGAATATGTGCATCCTCTCTGTTGATTCCCTCAATAAGCTCACGGACCGACATTTTTTCAAGGTCCTGGTATTTTGAAGATTGTTCCGTTATTCCTATACGGATATCCTTTCTGCCCGGTTTGATCATAGTCGGATACACTCTGTTTTAAATCGCATGGTAATTCTTTTTGTGATACTCAAGCAGTCCCTCCATAGGTTCTCTTGTGATTACTCCTGTTGTAAATCCTGAAGAAACAACCGCATCTTCGAGGACATTCCTGAAGTACCATCCTATGCTTCCAGTAAAATTCAAAGGAAGGTGGGCTGCTTCTGGAAACTGCCTGACATTCCGGTTCAAAAATTCAGAGAAACTCTCTTTGACAAGTTTGTACAATGATTTATTTTCAATGTGTACTGCGATAAAGTGTGTGAATTGTGCCATGAACCTGTTAGGGAATGGCTGACGGTAAATCCGGTCCAGAATCTCTTCCGGAGAGATTTTATACTTGTTGAAAAAAGCACGGCACAATTTGTCCGGTAGCTGGTTTTTCAGTATATCAGAAAGAAGTTTTCTCCCCAGCACGGTTCCGCTTCCTTCGTCACCAAGGATATATCCGAGGGGGGGAACATGTTTGCAAATATCTTTGCCATCATAATAGCATGAATTGGATCCGGTGCCCAGGATGGCTGCTATACCCGGGTTATCACCACACAATGATCGGGCAGCCGCCATCAGGTCGGAAAAAACAAAAATGTTATCGGTCGCGAATAACTCTCTCAGGGGCTTGCTTACCTTTTCATTCTTTTCAGGATTAGCACAGCCGGCACCGTAAAAATATATTGCATCAAAAGGGCCCCTTGAAAGGGAAAATTCGGTTCTCAGGGTTCCGGATATATCTCCAGGGGACTGCAGAAATGGATTAATGCCGGATGTCTGACATGTTTCAAAAATTTTAAGATCTCTCTTTATTATGCACCAAGTGGTTTTGGTCGATCCACTGTCAGCTACAAGTACCATTATTATGTTTTAATTCCTTCACCGGCGGTCAGTCCAGTTCCAGTATCTTCATGTTCCTGAACCACACCTGGTAGCCTGCATCCTGCAGTGCGATATGTCCTCCTGAATACCTCCCATAACCAGGGTAATCTGCCCATTTGCTTTCAGCAACAAGTTCTTCCCACTCATCTGTCCACAGCTGGTATTCAACAACTTTTTCACCATTAAGCCAGTGCTCAACATGACCGTTGTCAACCACTATCCTGGCAGTATTCCATTCTCCTGCAGGCTTAACGGGAGGATCGGATGGTGGATGCATTCCATAATTTGCAGCTGTCAGCTCTGTATCCTCAGATTGACCGGTATAACCAAGATCATCCATTATCCGGTAACCCGGACCAGTATGAAAAATTGCTCTGTAATCATTTTCTGCAACCAGATAAAAAATCCCTGATTTGCCCCCCTCGCTTATTCTCCAGTCAGTCGTCAGAATAAAATTCTCAAACTGTCTCTCCGTTACGATATCGCCGCTAAAAGTGCCACCTGTTCCTTGTGTTGCAAGCATACCCTGATGAGGATACCAGCCTTCATCAATGGTAAGGTCATCCTTAAGAAAGCCTCTCCAACCGGATGTGGTTCTTCCGTCAAAAAGAAGTTCCCATCCTTCTGCTTTCTCATCTTCTGTCAGTACATTATGTTTCACTACAGCTTCTTCCTCAGCCACCCTTTCAGTTCTTGGTCCGCAACCTGATGCAACTAAAAGGAAAAAGGCCGTCGCCAGGCTTAAAATAAAAAAAATGTTCTTTTGCATTTCTGTGAATTTTTATGATTATTACTTAATGTAACTGGTAATTGGCGGATTTCTTTAAATCTGATCATTGTTTAGTTCCAGACAAAGGTAAATCAAATTGAATTATTTCAGACTAATGTGATGTTAAAAAATAATGTAATTTAGCTGCCGGATAAATATAATTCCGGGAGATACTAAACATATATATTGAAGATGCACGATAAAATAGTTGTTATAGATTTTGGGTCGCAGTATACTCAGTTGATAGCCAGAAAAGTGCGTGAACTGCATGTTTATTGCGAAATATACCCGTACGATAAATTCAATCTCACTGACCCATTGGTCCGCGGTGTAATACTTTCAGGCAGCCCCTATTCTGTAAGGGATCCGAAGGCACCAATTCCACAGCTGGATCAGTTCCGGGGTAAGGTGCCTGTTCTGGGTATATGCTACGGGGCCCAGTTTATGGCGTTCAATGATGGTGGGGATGTTTCTTCCTCTACTACAAGAGAATATGGTAGAGCAAAATTGGACTCATTTGATCTTAATTCCAAATTATTTACAGGTGTTTCTGAAGGTTCCCAGCTTTGGATGTCGCACGGAGATACTATAGATAAACTACCCCCCAATTACAGAATTATTGGAAGCACAGCGGATGTTCCGGTTGCTGCTTACAATGTTGAAGGTGAAGATATTTACGGTCTCCAGTTTCATCCTGAAGTTTATCATACTACTGAGGGGAAGCTTATTCTTAAAAACTTTGTTGATGATATCTGTGGATGCAGGGCGGACTGGACACCAGTGTTATTCGTTGAGGATACCCTGGAGTTGCTGAGAAAAGATCTGCAGCAGGATAAGGTCATTCTGGGACTGTCAGGAGGTGTTGATTCAACAGTCACTGCTTTTCTGCTTCACCGGGCAATAGGAAAAAACCTGAACTGTATTTTCGTTGATAACGGATTGCTCCGCAAGGACGAGTTTTCAAAAGTTCTACTGTCCTATAAGCACATGGGACTAAATGTAAAAGGTGTTGATGCCCGCAAAAAATTTCTTGACGCCCTTAAAGATGTTGTTGATCCTGAACAGAAAAGGAAGATAATAGGTCGTTGTTTTATTGAGGTTTTTGAACATGAAGCCAAAGAGCTCAGGGATGTCAGATGGCTGGCTCAGGGTACTATTTATCCTGATGTTATTGAGTCAGTTTCTGTAAACGGGCCTGCGGCTACCATTAAATCACATCACAATGTAGGTGGACTTCCGGAGAGGATGAACCTTAAGGTCGTAGAGCCTTTAAAGCTGCTTTTTAAAGATGAGGTAAGAAGAGTGGGTACTACACTTGGTATAGATAAGTCTCTTCTTTACCGCCATCCTTTTCCGGGTCCCGGATTGGGTGTGAGGGTTCTGGGAGAAATAACGGCTGAAAGAGTTGGTGTTTTGCAGGAGGTTGACAATATATTTATAAACGGTCTTGTCGATAGCGGGTTGTACGACCAGGTATGGCAGGCTGCGGCAATATTGTTGCCGGTCCAATCGGTCGGCGTAATGGGAGATGAAAGGACCTATGAAAGCGTAGTTGCTTTGAGAGCTGTGACATCTACAGATGGTATGACAGCGGACTGGGTTCACCTGCCTTATGAATTTCTCAGTAAGATATCAAGTGAAATAATTAATAAGGTAAAAGGAGTTAACAGGGTGGTTTATGACATCAGTTCCAAACCACCTGCCACCATTGAGTGGGAATAGGATTTCTTCATTTGGTTAAAAATAACTATCTTTGCATACCTCTCAGTTACATTCCGGAGCAATGCTGCATAATCATAACAATTGTTAAAAGAAAGACTGCCCTCAACAAAAAAGCCTGTCAGGTCGTTAATAATTAATCAGGGGCATTTTACAATCAGCCAAATGTAATATGTGTAAGTAAAATTATTAAAATGAGACAAATAAGGTATATTTTAGGGTTTTTAATTCTTGTTTTTTCTTTTCACAATATCCATTCCCAGATTTTTAATGAACAGGTATTTAAATTCAGTAAAGCCCTTGGGTCAATATCCAGTTTTTATGTTGATTCAGTGAACGAGGATAGACTTGTAGAGTATGCTATTGTGGAAATGCTTAAAAAGCTGGATCCCCACTCAGTATATATTACCAAAGATGAGGTAAGGGCAATGAACGAACCTCTTCAGGGAAATTTTGAAGGTATTGGTGTTCAGTTCAATCTTCTGGATGATACAATTTTTATTATTTCTCCTATTTCAGGAGGTCCATCTGAGAAGGTGGGAATACTTGCCGGCGACAGGATTGTTAAAATTGATTCGGAGGATGTTGCCGGCATAGGTATCACAAATAACCAGGTGAGAGAGAAACTTATGGGAGAGAAAGGGACTCGTGTCACGGTTACTATAAAGCGCCGCAATGAACCCTCTTTGATCGATTTTACCATTACAAGGGATAAGATACCCATCTATAGTCTTGATGCTGCTTATATGGTGAATGATGAGACCGGTTATATCCGCCTGAACAGGTTTTCTTTTACTACTGTCAGGGAGTTTGAAGAAGCGCTGGACAACCTGAAGGAACAGAGAATGCAAAATCTTATTCTTGATTTAAGGTACAATGGCGGTGGATATCTTCAGGAATCCATCACCCTTGCAGATCATTTTCTGGATCAGGATAAGATGATTGTATATACTGAGGGGCTGAATATTTCGAAAATGGATTACCTTTCTACCAGAGCTGGAGAGTTCACTGATGGGAGACTTGTAATATTACTTAATGAAGGGTCGGCTTCTGCAAGTGAAATAGTTGCAGGTGCTGTTCAGGACTGGGACAGGGGAGTGATAGTAGGAAGAAGGTCTTTTGGAAAGGGACTGGTTCAGCGTCCGGTTAACCTGCCGGATGGCTCTATGATCAGACTGACAGTTGCCAGGTATTACACTCCTACCGGCAGACTGATTCAGAAGCCCTATGACCAGGGTGTGGACGAGTATGGTATGGATGCCCTAAGGAGGTATAGCAATGGCGAATTCTTTTATCGTGACAGCATACCGCTCCCCGATTCCCTTAAGTTTTACACTAAAATCAATAGCAGACCTGTCTATGGAGGTGGAGGTATAATGCCGGATATTTTTGTTCCGGTTGATACTACTTCTATTACTTTATATTATAACAGGCTTGTCCGCCTTGGAATCTTTAACCGCTTTGTTTTAAGCTATGTTGATCTTAACAGGGATCAGCTCCGGATTGATTATCCCGATTTCAGCAGCTACAAAAACAATTTTGATGTTCAGGAAATAATAATATCGTCTCTGGTGGAATATGGAAAAAGGGAGGGTGTTGAACCCGCGGAAAATGAGTTGGAAATTTCTTACGGTCTGATATCTAGTCAGATAAAAGCTTTGATCGCAAGGGATTTATGGGGTTTGAGCGAATATTATCAACTGACAAATTCACGGGACAGGGATTTTAATAAGGCTATGGAAATAATAAGTGACCGACGTGCCTACCAATCCATTATAAAGCGGAATTCTCAAACCGCCCATAATTAATAGTTGATAATAAATGCCTGTCCGTAAAGTGGTGATCACGGGGCCTGAATCAACAGGTAAAACTCACCTTGCACATAGCCTTGCCTCATGTTTCAATACCCTGTGGGTACCTGAATATGCAAGAGAGTACATATCCGGACTTAAAAGAAACTATAACTATAATGATGTGGAGCATATTGCCAGTGAGCAGGTTCGTCTGGAAAAACATTACCTGAGGAAGGTACAGGATATATTGTTTTACGATACAGATCTTATAGTAACCAAGGTCTGGTTTAAAGTGGTTTATGGTCGCTGTCCCGGATGGATTGATGAGGTAATTCTAAATAATCTGGCTGACTTGTTTCTGGTATGCAATACAGACATACCATGGGTACCCGATCCGTTAAGGGAGAATGGAGGTGAAATGAGAGAGGTGCTCATGGAAATGTATATCACTGAAATCAATATTACCGGAGCTCCCTGGAAACTGGTAACCGGTAAAGGAGAGCAGCGAATTAATTCTGCTGTTGATACAGTAAAGACATTTTTTAATTACAGCTTGTGAATTTCAGGAATCAATTCCCAAAAGATCATGCCGGGATTACTTCCGGAACCTTTGACATGGTTGCCAAAACTTTCAGGGGGCTTGAGGATGTGCTTGCCGGTGAGATTGAAGCAATAGGCGGGAGTAAGATCAGAAAAGGTACCAGAGTGGTACATTTCAGCGGTAATAAGGAGTTGATGTACCGGGCTAATTTCCAATTACGGACCGCGCTCAGGATACTGATACCATTTTATGAATTCAGGGCAAAAGATGATAATGAACTTTACACTGGTGCACTTAAATTTGACTGGTCTGCGCTAATCCGTAAAAATATGACTTTTGCAATTGATGGTGTTTTAAACTCTCCCTATTTCAATCATTCCGGATATATATCACTTAAAGTCAAGGATGCCATAGCCGATCAGTTTCTGAAAAAAACGGGAAAAAGGCCTGATGTGAATACAGCCGATCCTGATATAAGGTTAAACCTTCATATATCTGACGACAGGTGTACCCTGCTTCTTGATTCATCAGGCGAATCATTGCATAAAAGGGGATACAGGTCCGGGGCAAGTCCGGCCCCTTTGAATGAAGTGCTGGCAGCCGGAATGATAATGCTTACCGGCTGGGACCGGAAATCAGACTTTATTGACCCGATGTGCGGATCAGGTACGATACCAATAGAAGCAGCTATGATGGCCTACAATATCCCTCCCGGGATATACAGGAAACAATTCGCTTTTGAAAAATGGACCGATTTCGACAGAACGCTTATGGAAAGTATTTATAATGAAGATTATCCTGATTCGTCTGCTTTTTTTCAGATAACAGGATCTGATATATCCCCCCGTTCGATTAAGATGGCCAGATCAAATGCGAAAAATGCATTTCTGGGTAAGAAGATAGATTTTAAGATTTCCCCATTTGAAAACATGATTCCTGCCGGTAAAGGTGGAGTGCTGGTTGCTAATCCTCCCTATGGGGGAAGATTAAAACAGGAAAACTTAAGAGCTTTTCATGTTAAATTAGGTGACTGCCTGAAGAAAAATTATCAGGGTTTTACTGCCTGGATACTTACAAGTAATCTGGAAGCGCTCAAATTTACCGGACTCAGACCTGACAGGAAGATATTGCTTTTTAACGGACCGCTTGAATGCAGGTTTGTCAGATACAACATATATAAAGGAAGTAAAAAACAAAACAGGCAGCTTTTGTAACTTGTTGAATTATAGAAATAAAAATATATGTTGGTTATTAAGAATAAATATATATTTTTAAATTTTGTAATTTTTGTGTTTAAAATTGTAGTTTTATTATATTTGTTCGAAATATTTGCCGGTCAGGTGATGTTTATCAAAGCAAAAGCCTTTTATGAGTTTTAATTTACAGGATAGTTTCAGAAAAATGAACGAAGGCGATGTACTCCTCGCATATAAGGGTAGCATTACTCCTGACCTGATTACAAACGTTCTTGAAGTAATTGAATCTAAGCTTGATGATATAAATACTGTCTCCGCAGTCAAGAAAAAAATATATAATGTTCTGGTTGAAAGTCTCCAGAACCTGTTTCACCATATTGATGAGCTTCCCGGTCAGATCAAGGATGAATTTGATGCCCGGTTTGGTGTTCTTGTAGTTTCAAGGGAAGGTGATCTATACAGGATATCTACCGGAAATTTTGTTCGCAAGGGCAAGGTAAAGCAACTAAAGGATAAGATTGATAAGATTAATTCTCTTACCAGGGATGAGCTAAAGGATATGTATAAATTCGTTCTTAATCATCAGAAATTATCTTCCAAGGGTGGTGGCGGACTCGGCTTGATTGATATTGCAAAAAAGACAGGAAACAGGATGGAGTATTCTTTCCTTAATTACAACAAGGAGTTTGATTTTTTTAACTTGAATGTATTTGTATCTGAACCAAGCAATTAGCATTTTTTAAATTAAAAGCAAGAATGGAATCCGTAATAATTGAAGGCACACCGAAAACTCCCTCTGTTAAATTTGATGCTGCAACCGGAATTCTAGAGATAAAAGGAAGGTCTATCCCGGAAAATTCAATTGAGTTTTATAAACCGCTTGTTGACTGGCTTGATAAATATTCCACAGATCCGGTCTCCCAAACAGTTGTAAATATCCATCTCGAATATTTTAACACCAGTTCATCAAAATGTATTCTTGATGTTTTTAAGAAACTGGAATTGATACACAAGGCTAAAAATGATGTTGTTGTAAACTGGTATTATGAAGAAGATGATGAAGATATGCTTGAGGCGGGTGAGGACTATGAATCTATTATCCGTATTCCTTTCAAAATGATAGAGGTGGAAGATTGAAGGCTTACACGGATTTTTAATATTTTTTTTCCGGTCCTTTGGGACCGGTTTTTTTTTCTGTAAAGGTTATTGGCCGGTCAGTTTTGTTCTTATTAAACCGAAAGTCTCCTCAATTTTTTCCAGACTCCTCTTAAGAAGCCTGAAATATAAAATAGCGAATAAAATTATTGTCATTAACCAAATTACTATGATGTTTATCCAGAAAGTATTGATGGTATTCCCGAAGATTTGTTTTTCAGGTGCATAAAAATGAGCCTTAATGAATCGGCCCTCAGGTGACCGGTAGATCGGATCAACCCTTTGAAACAGCCTGTCATCATATTCGACAATGCGTGTTACTTCCCTTGAATTTCTTACCAGATCGCTTAATGCCGAGTTATGATAAGTGTTTCTTTTTTCAATAAATCTCTGCCTGCCTTCATCTGTTTGATGATAACCGGTTATTATTTTGTCTCTTTCACTGCTGGCACTGTTATAAAGATGTATATAAAATCGATTTATTTTTGCAAGATACCCGTCTGCTATGTCAATTATTTCTGTATTGAATTCTGAGGGTGTTATGCCGGAAAAATCAATTTCCGCTTCAACCTGCCGGTTTCTGTTCTGCTCTTTTCTTAGTTCGTTAATAATCAGCCTTAAATGACTCTCGATTATATCCCTGCTTTGGGGGTTTTCAAAATTCCGCCTGATATAATCCAGCCTGTTCTGCAGATTTCGAATCCAGAAGTTATTCATGAATTCAGCCTGACTCATAGCTTTGTTGTAGGGGTAGAATTCCTTTTCGTAGGTGTTGTTCATGAATTGATTAACTGCAAGGGCTTCATAGGCCCATCTTGCAGTGATAATTTCTCCATAAAACGGTATCCTTCCAGGTGAGGAAATAGAGGGATTCAGTTCTTCAAATTTTACTATTATCCCGCTCAGGATAAGTTGGGGTATTACCAGGAAAGGGATCAGTATATAAATGGTTACAGCAGTTTTAAAACTATCGGATATGATAAGTCCCAGTACGTTTGAAAAGCACCATGCACTGAAAAGTACAATCCAGTACTGAAAATACATTCCCTTTATTTCTGTTATAGTATTACCCACCATTACGAAGAGAAATGCCTGTATTGCAGAGATTATAAACAATACCAGAATTTTCGAGAAAAGGTAGCCGGACCAGCTGAGATTCAAAAAAGCCTCACGTTTCAGTATTTTTCTATCCTTTATTATCTCTTCAGCGCTTACGGTAAGGCCAATGAATATGGCGACTATAACTGACATGAACAGATAAACAGGAAGATTGAGATTGCCTGAAAAGGTATAATTTGCAGTTGGTGAAGTGTTTATGTCGGTGTACTTTATAATGTACGACAGGAGAAAAGCCAGTAAGGGTGCTTCAAGAAAATTAATTATAAGATATTGCTGATTGGAAAGCTTGGCCAGCACATCCCTTTTTACAAATACAAGAAATTGCCTGAAACGGCTTGGGATACTGAAGGATATTTCAGGTAATCCGATATGAACAGGGGGATTGTTCTCATTCTTAAAACTATGCTGCAATTGGTAATATGCCCATTCCCAGGGTGATATCTTTCTTGAATGGGTCTGTTTTCCAAATTCGTCCAGTACATTGGTTTCAATGATATTAAAAAGCTGTTCAGGTTTCACATTCCCGCATTCGTGACATTCGCTTGCACTCCAGTTGGCATGCTGAACATGAGATTTGAAGTAAATAATTGCATCTACGGGATCTCCGTTGTATATAAGGAACCCCCCTGTGTCCAGAATCAGCAGCTTGTCAAACATCTTAAAAATTTCAGAAGATGGCTGATGGATTACTACAAAAATCAGTTTACCCTTAAGCGATAACTCTTTAAGCAGATCCATAATGTTTTCAGAGTCCCTCGAAGAGAGTCCGGAGGTGGGCTCGTCAAGAAACAGTATTGCAGGCTCCCTGATCAGCTCAAGAGCAATATTCAGGCGTTTACGCTGCCCTCCACTGATTTTCTTATTGAGCGGATTCCCTACCTGTATGTTTCTTATATCATACAAACCAAGCTGCTGGAGGAGGTTATTGACGGTATTTGTAACCTCCTGCTCAGTGTAATGATCAAAACAGAGCTTTGCATTGTAATAGAGATTCTGGTATACGGTAAGCTCTTCTATCAGAAGGTCGTCCTGGGAAACATGACCGATAAGTCCCTCTACTTCTTGCTTTTCGCTGTGTATATCAATGTCATTAACCAGCACTTCTCCCTTATATGGATCAAGACTCCCGTTAAGAACATTCAGAAGTGTGGATTTCCCTGATCCGCTGGAACCCATAATACCTATAAGTCTGCCAGACTGTTCGGTAAAGGATAACCTCTGCAGACCAACGTGTCCGCCTTTGAATCGGTATTCAATATTGTTGGCTTTGAAAATTATTTTACTTTCAGTAAGGTGGGGACTGAAAGTGGTGACAATATCACTGAAGTATATTGGTTTTATCCTGGGATTTCGCAGTGAGGTTCCACTGTCAAACACATAAACCTTATCCTTCTGCATAAGCTGTGAGTTCAGATACATCTCACTATTTCCGATATAGCGGATAAGGTACATGTTTATCTCTTCAATTCTCAGCACCCTTATTTGTCCCTCCAGCCCCTCCCTGTACATGTGTCTGACAATACTATGAGAAAATCCGGCATTGTTATCTACTATAATGAAGTTACCAGAATCAGGAATATTATCGAAATTAAACAGGATAAAATCCCGCATGTTCCTGTATTCTCCGGAGGATATGTTGAAAGTTTCCGCAACCGTGGTAATAAAATCAAACTCCTGGGATGTAATTTCCTCATTGTCTATTTTGACAAATTCAAGAAGGTTTAATAAAACAATGATCTTTTGACGCTGGTTGAGTTCTTCGTTGATCCTGGTACATATAACCAGCACGCGTACCGAATTACTGGATGTTCGCTTTTTTCTTTTTGCATCCTCACTTTGCTTTTCCTGCTGAATACTGTAATGGTTATCGAAGATTTCAAGATATTCATTTACAAGTTCCAGATTAAGCTGTCTTTTTAGAAATGCTTCTACCACAGATCTTCTGTCTTTCTTGTTGCTTTCGGGACGCGCTATGATAGCGAACAACTGCATCAAAGCTCTCAGGATCTGCTGGCTCATGTTTCAGGATGGAGGTGTTTTCTGAATATATTATCGGTTAAGTGTTGCAGCTTTAAAAGTAATTAATTTATTTTTTATATCCAATCTCTTCAAGAGGACAAACTGTCCTGTCCGGTCAGTGGAAATGCGTCAAATTTTCAGATATTTATCCGTGTTATGCTTTGGCAATTATTTTGATCAGTGTTCGATACAGTACCTGAGTTGAGCAGGCCGATTAGCATTATTGGACTCATAACAAGTAATGATTAAAAGATAAAAAAGAGATGAACCTGAATAATTTTACCATAAAATCCAAAGAGGCAATTCAACAGGCATTTTCTATTGCATCGGGCCATCAGCACCAGTCCGTCGAGACAGGCCATATAATGAAGGCCCTGCTGAATGCCGATGAACATATTACGGGATTTCTTTTTAAAAAGCTGAATGTAAATCTGCAAAATTTCGCGAAAGTACTTGACAATATTATATTGTCTTATCCCAAGGTTTCAGGTGGCGATCAGTATTTGTCAAATGCGTCAGCAAATGCGCTCCATAAGGCAACTGAACACTCAAAAGATGCAGGTGATGAATTTGTTTCAATAGAACATCTGCTGATGGGTTTGTTTTCTGCTGGCGACCAGGTTTCTCAGATGATGAAAGACAGTGGTCTTACTGCACATGACCTCAAAATGGCAATAGCAGAACTAAGAAAAGGTACCAAAGCCACCAGCGAGTCAGCCGAAGACAGCTTTAATGCACTTAGTCGGTTTGCATTGAACCTTAATGAGATGGCCCGTGCCGGTAAACTGGATCCGGTTATCGGGAGGGATGAGGAGATAAGGAGAATACTTCAGATACTGTCAAGAAGGACCAAAAATAATCCGATACTTATCGGTGAGCCAGGTGTGGGTAAAACTGCTATAGCAGAGGGACTGGCACAGAGAATTATTAACGGTGATGTACCTGAAAACCTTAAATCCAAGCAGGTATATTCGCTTGATATGGGTGCACTTATAGCTGGTGCCAAATACAAAGGTGAATTTGAGGAAAGGTTAAAAGCTGTTGTAAAGGAGGTAGTTTCTTCAGATGGTGAAATTGTAATGTTTATAGATGAGATTCATACTCTTATTGGTGCCGGCAAAAGTGAAGGTGCTATGGATGCAGCCAATATTCTTAAACCGGCGCTTGCCCGTGGTGAACTCAGGGCTATAGGTGCTACTACCCTTAATGAATACCAGAAATATTTTGAAAAAGACAAGGCACTTGAGCGTCGTTTCCAGATAGTAATGGTTGATGAACCGGATGTGATAAGCGCTATTTCGATTTTACGGGGTCTCAAGGAGAGATATGAGACCCATCATAAGGTCAGAATAAAGGATGATGCAATAATATCGGCGGTTGAGCTTTCACACAGGTATATTACTGAACGTTTTCTGCCGGACAAGGCTATTGACCTGATTGATGAGGCTGCTTCCAAGCTCAGGCTTGAAATGAACTCAGTACCTGAGAATATTGATGAGATTGAGAGAAGGATCAAACAGCTTGAGATTGAGAGGGAGGCAATTAAGCGGGAGGGAGACCGGAAAAAAGAATCAGAACTCAGTAATGATCTGGCAAATCTGAATGAAGAGAAAAATAAACTCCGGGCAATGTGGGAAAATGAGCGTCAGATTATCAGTAGTATCCAGAAACTGAAAGAATCGATCGAGAATATGAAGCTGGAGGCAGAACAGGCTGAAAGACATGGTGAATACGGCAAGGTGGCAGAATTAAGATATGGACGGATAAAAGAGGCCGAAGCCAGTATTGATAAGCTTAAGGAGGAACTTCAGGATAAACAGGGTGAGGGCGCCCTTATCAGAGAAGAGGTTGATTCAGAGGATATTGCTGAAATAGTTTGCAGGTGGACAGGCATACCGGTAAGCCGTATGCTTCAGAGTGAAAGAGAAAAACTCCTGGCGCTTGAAGACGAGTTGCATAAAAGGGTAGTAGGCCAGGACGATGCGCTTAAGGCTGTATCTGATTCAATAAGAAGAAGCAGGGCAGGACTTCAGGATATAAAACGTCCTGTTGGATCGTTTATATTCTTTGGAACAACTGGTGTAGGCAAGACTGAGCTGGCACGGGCACTTGCAGAATTCCTGTTTGATGACGAAAACCTGATGACCCGTATCGATATGTCAGAATATCAGGAAAGACATTCTGTTTCGAGACTTATAGGGGCTCCTCCCGGTTATGTCGGATATGAAGAGGGAGGGCAGCTTACAGAGGCTGTCAGAAGAAAACCTTATTCTGTTGTCTTACTTGACGAAATTGAAAAGGCACACCCCGATGTTTTTAATATTTTGCTGCAGGTACTTGATGATGGAAGACTTACAGACAATAAGGGAAGGGTGGTTAACTTCAGAAATACTATTATAATTATGACCTCGAATGTTGGTTCGCATATAATTCAGGAAAACTTTGATAAGCTGAACGGATTGAGTAGGGATGAGATGTTTGAAAATTCCCGCAAACAGGTATTCGAACTGCTTAAGCAGACAATAAGGCCGGAATTTCTGAACCGGATTGATGACATAATAATGTTTAAACCGCTTACCGAGGAGGAGGTGAGGGAAATCGTGCTATTGCAGTTTCATCAGGTAAGGAATATGCTTGCATCCAACCATGTTAGTGTTGAGATAACCGATCATGCTGTAGATCATCTTACAAAGCTTGGGTTTGATCCTCAATACGGAGCAAGACCAGTTAAAAGGGTTATCCAGAAATATCTGCTAAATGAAATGTCACGTCAGATACTTGCTGGTAAGATTGAGAGGGAGAAAACACTTATCGTAGATGTGGATGACGGCAGGGAGGGACTGGTTTTCAGAAATCAGACTGCAACCCCTGATAAGTAAGGTTAAAGCAAAGGTAAGACCGTCTCAGGAAAAGCTTTCCAGGCACTCTTCCCTTGTGTTGTATATTTCAAAAATTTTATCCAGCTGAAGTAGTCTGAACACTTTCATTACACCGGGTGTTACATTACATATGCGTAAGATCCCTGAGCCGTTTTTTGCTCTCCTCAATAATGAAAGAAGGGCCCCGAATCCTGAACTGTCGATAAAAGAGATGTTGCCAAGATCAATGATAAGCCTGGTGCCGGGTACTTCAAAATGATCCCCTGCCTTTTTCTTTAGTGCGTCAGAATTACTGCTGTTTAGTTTGTTGGCTAGTTCGAATGAGCAGACAATAACACCATTTGACCTTTCTGCTTTAAGCATGGCTGAGTTTTAAAGGGTTTCGGCTATCTCTTTTAATTCCTTTGCAGCGATTCTAAACTGCGTTTCAATTTTTTTTACATAAGAAGGATATAAATCAATATTTTTTCCTTCCCTTGTATCTGTTTCCATCTTTCTCAGGTCATCGGCCAGTTTATGGATACCCATTATCAAAGCAGAAGCTTTTGATTTATGTGCCAGCTTTTCCAGTTCATTCCATTTCCGGGAATTAAGGGCATTACTCAATCTATTTATGTACTCAGGTACTTCAGTTATGAAAATATTTATCATCTCCAGCATCAGCTCCCGGTCACCGCCGGACATCTCTTTCAGGTAATCAAGATTAACAGTCTTTGCCATAATTATCAGGACGTATTCCTTTTAATTCTGAAATAAAAAACATCATTGTATTAAAGTAATGTTTTTTGATTTTGTTTTTTATTGAGAACCATTGTAAAATTAAAAAAATTATTGAAATAATGAACTTCCGATATATTTCAGCCTGAAGGTTAAAAGTATATCCACAAAATAGTTACTTTTGCAAAGCCTGATTAATCTGTGATAAGTTAATCCTGTTTTTTCAAATGAAGAAAACTCCCTTTACTGATATTCACATAAAAATGGGTGCAAAGATGCATCCGTTTGCCGGTTTCAATATGCCCCTTGAATATAGCGGTATAAATGATGAGCACCGTACAGTCCGCGAATCAGCCGGAGTTTTTGATGTTTCACATATGGGAGAGTTCCGGGTGCAGGGACCTAATGCTGCAGAGTATATCCAGTATCTTACAACAAACGATATCACCCGCCTCTCTGACGGAATGATTCAGTATACATGCTTCCCCAATGGTAAGGGGGGAATAGTTGATGACCTGCTTGTTTACCGGTTCGAAGAAAATTCCTATATGCTTGTTGTAAATGCGGCCAATATTGACAAAGACTGGAACTGGTGTGCTCAGCATGCAGAAAGGTATGGTATTGATGTTGGAAAAGATCTTTACAACATTTCCGGTCAGATAGCGCAGGTTGCCGTGCAGGGACCACTGGCATTGAAGGTTATTAAAAAACTGATCAATGAGCCGTTTGAGAATTTTAAGTTTAATACTTTCAAAAGCATCGAACTTGCAGGTTTAAAGGATGCTGTTTTTTCTGTTACGGGATACACCGGTTCAGGAGGCTGTGAGATATATGTCCCAAATAAGGATGGTCCTGCATTATGGGAAGCGGTATTTGAGGCCGGCAGGGATTATGGTATTAAGCCGGCCGGTCTTGGAGCCCGTGATACTCTCAGACTGGAGATGGGGTATTGCCTTTATGGAAATGATATAGATGAAACAACCTCTCCAATTGAAGCGGGACTTGGCTGGATTACCAGGTTTGTTGACCATAACAACTTTATTGATAAGGAGTTTCTTCTGCGTCAGAAAAATGATGGATTTGAAAAGAAACTTGTTGGATTTGTCCTGAAAGAGAAAGGTATTCCGCGTCGTGACTACGAAATTGCCGATAATGCTGGTAATTTAATAGGCAGAGTTACATCCGGAACAATGTCGCCTATGATGAACAAGGGGATTGGCATGGGATATGTTCAGACAGGTTTTTCCGGGCAGGGAACAGAGATAAATATTATGATCAGAAAAAAGAGACTGAAAGCAGAGATTGTCAAGTTTCCCATTTACAAACCTTAAGGTTAAGGCTGGAAGCACTGTCAATTGGTAATAATTGTCTGGTTGGTCATATTAACTGATATGTCAATTCTATCAATGGAGAATAAAGGAAAAAGGAAAATTGAAGTATGTTTTTCCCCGGCGCTATACTCTTTTTACCGGAGTGATAGTGCCATTGTTGTGGTTTCCGATATACTCAGGGCAACTACGGCCATTTGCGCAGCCTTTGCGAACGGGGTTAAGAACCTGATCCCCGTAGCCGGTCTTGATGAGGCCAGGGAATGGAAAAGAAAAGGATATCTTGTAGCTGCCGAGAGAGATGGGATAGTACTGGATTTTGCCGATTTCGGAAACTCACCATTTAATTTTCATCCTGAACAGGTAATGGGTAAGACTATTGTTTACAGCACTACTAACGGAACACAGGCAATCAGAATGGCATCAGAAGCGAAGCATGTTGCTGTAGGTGCATTTATCAACCTCACAGCCCTTGCAGAATGGATTGACGGGGAAGATTCAGATGTTCTTGTACTTTGTGCAGGATGGAAGAACAGGTTTAATCTTGAGGATAGTATTTTTGCAGGAGCACTTGCAGACAGCCTTATCGGATCGGGACATTTTTTTACCGATTGTGACTCTGCTGTCGCATCACGGGAGTTATGGATGATGGCAAAATCCGACCTTACAGGATTTATGGATAAAGCAGCACACAGGCACAGGCTCAGGAAACTGGGACTGGATGATGTGATGGAGTATTGTCATACGCCTGACAGTACAAGGGTCATTCCTCTGCTGAAGGATCATCTTCTTGTTGAACACACGGATTATTAAATTTTAAAACGACAGCAAAAACAATATTTTTTAAAGAAATAATTTGCAATTTGCAAACAATTATACAACTTTAATCAAATTTTAAATATCAACCAATGAAGAAACATAATTTCAGCGCCGGTCCGTCCATTTTACCGCGCACAGTTATTGAAAGTACAGCAGAAGCAGTCCTTGATCTCAACGGGATTGGTTTGTCTGTTATGGAAATATCTCACAGGGGCAAAGATTTTCAGTCCGTTATGGATGAGGCTGTTTCATTGTTCAAGGAACTACTTGGTGTTCCAGGTGATTATGAAGTGCTTTTCATGGGAGGAGGCGCCAGTATGCAGTTCTGTATGGTTCCTTATAATATGCTTCAGAAAAAAGCGGCATATCTGGAGACCGGTGCGTGGGCAAAAAAGGCTATAAAAGAAGCAAAATACTTTGGCCAGGTTGATATAATCGGCTCTTCGGCGGACAAAAACTTCAGCTATATTCCTGAATCTTATGAAATCCCTGCTGATGCGGACTATTTTCATATTACTACCAACAATACCATATTTGGTACAGAAATATTGGAAGATATAGACAGCCCGGTACCACTGGTGGCAGATATGTCATCCGACATTTTCAGCCGTCCTGTTGATGTTTCCAAATACGGTATTATATATGGTGGTGCACAAAAGAATCTTGGTCCTGCCGGTGTAGCATTTGTTGTTATCAGAAAGGATATTCTGGGGAGGGTTGAACGCGCTATACCCTCTATGCTCGATTACCGCATCCACATAGAAAACGGTTCAATGTTCAATACACCTCCCTGTCTTCCTGTTTACACTGTAAGGGAGACACTTAAATGGATCAGGGATCTTGGGGGTGTAAAAAGATTACAGGAAATAAATCATGGTAAAGCAGGTATGCTTTATGAGGTGATAGACAACAGTAGGATATTTGCCGGAACTGCCGAAAAGAAATCACGTTCGGTCATGAATGTATGCTTTGTTATGAAGGAAGAATACAAAGGACTTGAAGCTGATTTCCTCTCTTTCGCACAGTCCCTTGGAATGGTGGGGATTAAGGGTCACAGGTCGGTTGGTGGATTCAGGGCTTCCATCTACAATGCGCTGCCTGTAGAGAGTGTACAGGCACTCATAGATGTGATTCAGGAATTTGAAAAAGCCCATATGTGATAATACTGTACTAACAAAATAATATTATTAAATATGAGAAAAGTTTTGGTAGCAACGGAAAAACCCTTTGCAAAGTCCGCAGTAGAGGGCATTTCAGGAGTTTTTAGTGAAGCTGGGTATAAAGTGGATTTTCTGGAGAATTATAAGGACCCTGATGATCTGATTAAGGCAGCTGCAGATGCTGAAGCGATTATAGTCAGAAGTGATATTATAAACAAGGAGGTTATCGCTGCTGCTGATAAACTCAAAATTGTTGTAAGGGCAGGAGCGGGTTATGATAATATTGACCTGGTATCTGCCACTGACAGGAATATTTTAGTAATGAACACACCCGGTCAGAACTCCAATGCAGTTGCAGAGCTTGCAATAGGAATGATGATATATATGGCCCGAAATCAGTTTAACGGAACCTCAGGAAATGAGTTGCTGGGGAAAAGGCTGGGTGTTTATGCGTGCGGAAATGTTGGCCGGAATGTTGCAAGGATCGCTCTCGGGTTATATATGGAGGTATATGGTTTTGATCCTTTTCTTGAAAGATCTGCCATGGAATATGCGGGAATGAAATGTGTTTCCTCGTCTGAAGAGTTGTTTGGGATTTGCCAGTATATTTCACTAAACATTCCGGTCAATGATGATACTATAAAATCAATTGATTTTAAACTTCTTGAAAGAATGCCAGGTAATCCCACACTGGTGAATACCGCCAGAAAGGAGATCATTGATGAGGATTCACTTCTGAAGATGTTTGCCGAAAGGCCTGATTTTAAATATATTTCAGATATTGCACCTGATTGTATGGAAGAGATAACAGAAAAGTATCCGGGCAGGTATTTCTTTACCCCGAAAAAAATGGGGGCACAGACATCCGAAGCCAATATCAATGCAGGGATTGCTGCCGCCAGGCAGATTGTTGGGTTTTTCGAAAATGATGACAGGACTTATCAGGTAAATACCTGATTTTTTCCCAATCTTTAAATTATTTTTAATGGCCATATTAAAACCATTCAGAGGATTGCGCCCCCCTGAGAATATTGCCGGAGAGATTGCCTCCCGTCCATACGACGTGCTCAATTCAGACGAAGCACGGGAGGAAGCAAAAGGCAATCCTTACTCACTGCTGCACATTATAAAACCGGAAATTGACTGTCCCCCGGGTACCAGCGAATACGACCCAGTGGTGTATGATACTGCCAGTAATAATTTTAATAAATTCCGGGACAAGGGATGGCTTATTCAGGATGATGAAGATTGTCTCTATATATACGCTCAGACTATGAATGGTAAAAGTCAATACGGACTGGTTGGGTGTGCCGGTGTGGAGGACTATATGCATGACAGGATCAGGAAGCATGAGCTGACACGAAAGGAAAAAGAGGTGGACAGGATTAAGCATATAAGGGCTACAAATGCCAATATGGAACCGGTCTTTTTTACATACAGGGCTGTTCCGGAGATTGATGCGATAATCAGAGACTATACCTCAAAAAATTTGCCGGTATACGATTTTACTGCTGATGACGGTATTGGACATCACTTCTGGGTTATTGACGACAGGGACCTGATCAGCCACCTTGTTGCACTATTTGACCTGGTTCCCTTTACATATGTTGCAGATGGCCATCATCGTACTGCCGCTGCAGCACTTGTTGGCAATGAGAAGAAGACAGAGAACTCTCATCATACAGGTGATGAGGAGTACAATTATTTTCTTGCTGTTCACTTTCCCGATAATCAGCTTAACATAATTGACTACAACAGAGTTGTAAAAGATTTGAACGGACTAGATGAAAATGGTTTTCTGGAGCAACTGGATAAGATTTTTTATATTGAAGAGAAGGGCACAGAGATTTACCGGCCTGAGAAACTCCGTAATTTTTCGCTCTATCTTGGGGGTAAATGGTATTCACTGACGGCCAGACCAGGCACTTACGAAGACAAAGATTCCATTGGATGCCTTGATGTGACCTTGCTTTCCAATCATGTTTTAAATAAAATATTGTCTATAAAGGATTTGAGAATTGATAAACGGATAGATTTTGTAGGTGGTATCAGGGGGCTTGGCGAGCTGAAAAAGAGGGTTGACAGCGGAGAAATGAAAGCGGCATTTGCTCTCTATCCGGTTACAATGAAACAGTTAATGGACATATCCGATACCGGTAGTATCATGCCGCCCAAGACAACCTGGTTTGAGCCTAAGCTCAGGAGCGGACTGGTTGTTCATCTGCTTGACTGATTTCTATGGATATATCGGCCAACATAAATAAACTTACCGGAGAGGTTCCTCCTGGAGTAAAGGTGGTTGCAGTATCAAAAACCAGAACGCCTGAAGAGATTATGAAACTT
>SLKJ01000077.1 GCA_007134675.1 Bacteroidales bacterium | reverse complement strand
TTCTCTGCCCTTGCCCGCGCCCCTTCAACATTATCCAGAATCCATTTCACCTTTGTCCCGCTGAAATAAGCATCAATAACCAACCCTGTCTTATCCCTTATCATCTCTGCGTGTCCCGTTTCCTTGAGTTCGTCACAATACCCTGATGTTCTCCTGTCCTGCCATACAATGGCATTGTAAACAGGGTTTCCGGTTTTGCGGTCCCATACAATTGCTGTTTCCCGCTGGTTCGTGATACCTATGCCTGCCACTGCTTTACCGTTTATCCCAAGCTTTGAAATAGCTTCAGCCGCTACAGCCACCTGAGATGACCATATCTCATTCGGATCATGTTCCACCCATCCAGGTTTTGGAAATATCTGTGTAAACTCTTTTTGAGCAACTGAACGGATATTACCTGTTTTATCAAACAAAAGAGCCCTGGAGCTGGTGGTACCCTGATCAAGAGCAAGAATATAATTTTCCATATCTACTTTTTCAATTTAAATTGGCAATATAATATTTTAGTGTCAATTTATGCTTTCAGGCAGACTATGACTCCAGAAAATAATTCCTGGTCACCACTTCATAAGCCGATACCTGGTCCCTTATCCACTGTTGATCCTTCCCCATCTCTTTAGCCATAAGTGTGGCCACCATTGGGGCAATCCTTATACTTTCCCTGGCATCAAGCAACTGGCACCGGGTTCGTCTGGATAATACATCCTCAACAGTCATAGCCATCTCCTCCCTTACCGCCCACACCACTTGTGCCTTTATTATCTGCAGACTTTCACTCAGAAATTCTCCCATGGCGGGATTACCGGTTAAAAGATCCAGCATCGCGTCTTTATCAGTTCCATAAACATAATAAGGATCATTCATATCAACGGACTCCTTATACCCTCTTACCTTCATCTTCCTGGTCACTGACCTCGTCCTGTTCAACCGGTTCACCTTTTCAGCCTTTGAAATAATATCCTCGGCCATCCTCCTGAAGGTGGTCCATTTGCCTCCTATCATGGTCATCAGTCCCGATGATGAGACAATGATTTTATGGTTTCTTGATATCTCCCTTGTCTTTTTACCGTTATTATTTTTTGTGGCAGCAAGTGGCCTTAAGCCGGCAAATATGCTTAACACATCGGTTCTTTCCGGAGCTTTTTTAAGATACCTCCCGGAAGTTGACAATATAAATTCAATTTCCTCCTCCAGGGCAACCGGTTCGAGAGAAGAATGATCAATGGGGGTATCTGTGGTTCCCACAACTATTTTGCCGTGCCAGGGAACGGCAAACAAGACCCTTCCATCATCAGTTTTCGGTATCATGACCGCATGATCACCGGGCAGAAAGGATTTGTCTATTACAATGTGAATCCCCTGGCTGGGACGCATGATAGGTTTCATCCCCGGCTTGTCCATCCGTAAAATATCATCAGCAAAAACCCCGGTGGCATTAATTACAACCCTTCCATTAACTTTAAATGTTTTTCCGCTAAATACATCCCTTACCGTTACTCCCTGAAGTTTTCCGTCACCATCCTTAATCAATCCCTCCACAGGTATATAATTCAGAACCACAGCACCCAATTCTGCTGCAGTCTGCAGAACATTAACCGCGAGTCTGGCATCATCAAATTGTCCGTCATGATATAATACACCTGCTGATAGCTTGTTTTCTGTTAATGTTGGCAGGTAACTGAGTACCTGCTTTTTTGAGATCCTTTTTGATCTTCCCAGACTGTAACGGCCGGCCATCAAATCATACAGGGTCAAGCCGACTGTATACAAAAACTCGTCAAACCATCCGAAAGTGGGGATGACAAATGGCTGATTCCTTACAAGATGCGGGGCGTTCCGAAGCAGCAGACCTCTTTCGACACAAGCCTCTCTGACCAGTGCAACATCACCCTGGGCAAGATAACGCACACCACCATGTACAAGTTTAGTACTCCTGCTCGAGGTAGATTTTACAAAATCCGACTTTTCAAATAAGACGGCTGAATAACCCCGGCTGGCTGCTTCAAGGACTATACCAACACCGGAAGCCCCCCCTCCTATTATAATAAAGTCATAAGGCCGGCTGCTTGCTTCCAGTTTATCTAACATCAATTCCCTGTTCATGATAACCCCTGCAATAATTAAAATAACTGATTTCGTTTTGTTTCTAATACCCACATCCTATGTAAATCTTGTCTATCAACCTATTAATAGCTCTACAGTTAAAATACACATCACAATTATACAAAATTTTTATTAATTACGAAACTTTACGAAACTAAATAGTTTCATATAATTTCATTTGATTTTAAAATAATTTCGAACTACTTTTGACAAAACTCAAAACATGACAGCAAGCATAGCAGAAAGACACCAGTTCATTCTTAACAGGCTCCGGGAGAGCGGACATGTTACTGTGCTGAGCCTGAGCCGGGATCTGAAAGTATCCGCTGTCACGATCCGGAAGGATCTTAAAAATCTTGAAGAGCGCAAGCTTCTTTTCAGAACACATGGAAGTGCAACTCCAAACAACCCTTACATAAATGACAGGCCGGTTAATGAAAAGGAAAAAATACGGGTTGTTCAAAAACAACGGATCGCAAGGAATGCTGCAGCCCTTATTGAGCCAGGGGACAGTATCATACTGGCCTCGGGAACTTCAGTCATCGAACTGGCCAGGCAGATCAAAGCGGTTGAACAGTTAACGGTTGTTACGGCATCTCTGAATGCAGCGCTTATCTTATCGCGCGATCCTCTGATAGAAATAATTCAGCTTGGCGGAACAGTCAGAAAAAGCTCCTCATCAATTGTAGGCCACTATGCAGAAGCTCTCCTGAATAATTTCTCATGCAGCAAACTTTTTCTGGGTGTTGACGGAATTGATCCGGAATATGGTTTTACAACAACCAATGCGATGGAAGCCATTCTTAACCAGCAAATGATAAAAACCGCCCAGAGGATCATTGTACTTGCTGATTCAACTAAATTCGGACGGCGTGGGTTCAGCAGGATATGCGGCCTTTCTGATGTAGATATTATAATAACAGATAACGAGATTACTGTTCCGTTCGTAAAAAGCATTGAGGAAGCCGGAATAGAAATAATGCTGAGCTGACGAAAAAAAACTTTGGCTCTCTCCGGAAACTGAAGAGTAAATATTGCGTGCATGGCATGGCGCACAATAGTCAGGCAGGAAGCAAGGAGGGTTGATAAAATCGACGTAATGCATGTATGCAAAAAACAAAGCCGGAAAAAATTCCGGCTTTGTTTCACCATTAACCCTAAAATTAACCTAACTAAAACCTAATAGAAACCCCTGAGAAAAAATGTCTGCCTGCTTGAGGAAAGAACCCATCCATATATTGTTCTTTCCCCTGGTAAATATAACGATAAATCCATGCATTTGTTTCAAATTTTGCATTAAAAATGTTCCCAATCAAGAAATTAATTCCCAAATCCCCGAACCACGGACTTTTGATAATGTAGTTAAATCTCAGGTCACTGAAAAAATATGGATCCAGCATTCTATCCCTGCTGGCGCTGTTATCAATAAACTGTCTGTCTACATATTTACTGGTAAAGTTAAACGACATATTCTCAACAGGTGTCCAGGTTATCTCACTTCCTGCAATCAACGGCGGGGAGAATGAAAGTTCTGTGCTGCCGAGGTGCCTGACTACCTGCAATGGTTCATTTTCAGGATCATCCCAATAATCCCAGTTATCAACATATTCGGTATAATCTTTAATCCTGTTTTCACTAACCGCAAAACTAAATGCCAGCTCAAGCTGAGGTGACAGTCTTATACCTGCAAGCAATTCAATGCCGGCACGGTAACTTTCAGGAACGTTTGTCATAACAGGAGCCCCCACATCATTGATCTGTCCGGTCAGCACAAGCTGGTCTTTATATTGCATATAAAAAAGGTTGGTATTAAGGTTAATGTTTTGGGTTTTCAGATTGTATCCCGCCTCAAGATTTCCAAGTCTTTCCGGTCTTGGGACCTCTCCCGGCCCGGCGTCCTTAAAGTTGCTCCTGTTGGGTTCCCTGTTTGCTACTGCATAAGAGAGATAAATATTCTGCCTGTTATCAAATTCGTAAAATAGCCCCGCTTTCGGATTAAAAAAATGGTATTCATGTTCACGGGAGATATCTCTCAGATCATCGTCTATTCCATCAATAGTGTAATTAATCGTCCGGTATTGCAGATCCCCGTAAAGGTTTATATTCTTGGAAACCCTGTAATCAATTTTGCCGAAGATATTGAAATCATTTTTCTTCCCCTGATTAAAATACCACTCATAGTTTTTCGGAATATGATTGGCAAATTCGGCCCAGATAAGGTGCCCGTAATGATCTCCAATATACTGGTTCAGTGCTCCACCCAATGTAAGGTCATATCTCCTGCTGTCATATTTCAGGGAATAAGTCATTCCATAGAAATCATTATCCAGGATCTTTCTCCTAATAAGATCACTTCTTGAAACAGTATTTCCTTCCAGTTCCAGGTTTTCCAGTCCGTAACTGCTGAAGCGGTGGTTCTCCTTGTATTGTTCATAATAACCGTAACCGATTGTATAATGGAATGCAGTGTTAAAATGCAGGTTCGGGGACAATTCTTTTGAATAAAACAGCTGAAAATGATCCTGCTGATAGTTGTCTGTCTCATTATCATAATAAACCGTTTCGCCCTGATCATTCGTATAACTCCCTATACCATTATATCTGCGGTCAATATCGAGCATATAGGAAGGCACCCCGTCCCAGGCCTGATAGGTTACCTCCTTACCTGAGAATACGTTAATCTTCAACAAACTGTTCTCAGTATGCATGGCACCTGAAATGAAAAAGGATTTAAGATCAGCACTGGCCCGGTCAATATAGCCGTCCGAGGTTATCTTTGACAGCCGGGCATCAAAGGTAAAACGCTCATTTATCATACCCGAACCAACCCTTACCGTATTCCTGAACGAATTAAAAGAACCTGCAGATGAACTGATCTCCCCGTATGGGTCCTGATTTACGGTGGATGTCTGCAGGTTTATGCTTGCACCAAAAGCTCCGGCTCCATGGGAGGATGTACCAACCCCTCTTTGTATCTGAACATTCTCAAGGGAGGAGGCAAGATCGGGCATATTTACCCACCACACCCCATGTGATTCAGGATCATTTAAAGGAATACCGTTTAATGTGATATTGATCCGGTTCATATCTGAACCCCTGATCCGGAAACTGGTGTAACCGATTCCGGTACCGGCATCTGAAGAAGCAACAAATGACGGAGTAAAACTGATAATATAAGGTATATCCTGACCGAAATCCCTGCTTTCTATTTCGGGCCTGCTAACATCTGAATATGCAACCGGCACTTTTGAATGAGCCCTGGTGGCGGAAACAATAACCTCCTCTGCCAGGTAGGATGATCGTTCAAGACTGATATCAAACCTTGTTTCTCCCTCAACGATAACCTCTGATATATGGGTCATATAGCCCATATGAGATACCCGCAGGACATAACTGCCATCCTTCAGGTTAATCCGGAACCGGCCATCCGCATTTGTAGCTGCTCCCGCATAGGAGCCTTCAACAACAACATTGGCACCGATAAGTGGCACCCCCCTGTCATTTGTTATAATTCCATGAATAAAAGAATTTGCAAAAGATGAAAAACAAATCAATTGCAATACAAGTAATCCAATTAACCTTTTCATGATTAAATGTTTTTGGTTAGACTT
>SLKJ01000119.1 GCA_007134675.1 Bacteroidales bacterium | reverse complement strand
GATCCGGTTGGTAAAAACTGGATGACAATACCCTGAATATATCTTACCCCTTTTCTGTGCAGTATTTCTTCCACTTCACTATTCCATGTATAGCATGGGGGTATAAATGATCTAGATTTATATCCGAAGATTATTTCGAAAACATCCAGACCTTCAGCAAGGCTTTTTTTCATATAAACAAGGTCTCCAGGAGAGTTATAGTCAAGTACTTCCATGAAATTATAATCCCCATTTCCTGAAAAAGTTGTTTCTTTATCAAATGTGAACATTATTTCAGGTGTACGTTTCCTGAGTGCTTCCATCCACCTGATTACATTGACATGCTCCCTCCCATGAAATTGGGGATGGAAAATAGCAGCAGCATATCCCTGTTTCCAATAAAACTCAACTTTGTCCCGTCCCGGATACCTGTTAAGTGTTTCAGTAACCGGCTCATAAAAATATTCCGAAAAATCTGATTGTCTTATTCTTTGAAAATCCGGATTTCCTACCACACAATTTGCTGTTAGTACCGGAAAGTTGCCTAATGAATCTTTATGAGAAAACAAAACGTCAAAAAGCATAACAAGATCATCATTGGTCTCCAGGGTATCGAGCCGGTTATAAATACTACCGGTAATATTCAATCGCTTTTTAATGAACTCCACGTAGACCTCTTTTGATGGCATCCGGATGCTTCCCCAGTCATCACTTTCAATGACAACAATCTTCCGGTTGGTTCTCCAGCCGGGGATATTTATCAGATTGCTAGATAAGATAGATTTAATTTGTGAAATGTAATTAATCATTGCAAATGATCTCCCCAAGTTCAGCTGAGGTTATAAACTCAGTTTCGGGCCATTTTTTCATTATTTGTTTTAAGAGTGATCCTAATTGCTTCTGACCTCTGTCTCGATTTCTTTTATCCAATGCCCCAATGTAATTAACACGGTGCGAGCTTATTATGGCAGGCTTGTTCCATTTGAATGCAATAGAAATATCATTCAAACAACTATCAACCCAATCTTTCCCATTGTGATGCGGTTCAAAAAGGCAATTCCTCGTAATATAACGAAGACCTGACTTGCTTTTTTCTCCCATCCAGTGCAGGCTTTTCCTTGTCCTGCCTGATCCTAGAGGCTCAATTTGAAGTTTAGATACAGATAGAATTTTAATACCCTCCTTGAAGCAAGCTGGCTCAAGCGTTGAACTAAAAGGCCCATTTGGAGGAACAAAGTATGTTGCCCTATAACCAAACAATTTTTTAAATAGTTGAAGGCCAGAAATTATTATCTCCTTATGATGTTCCAGGTCAGCCTTATCAATAAAATCAAAAGCCGCCTGAAATTCAACCTTAATCTCAGGAGCATCAGCTGTTGAAATGCCCCACATTTTATTATCAAACGCTACTCTGGCCTTTTTATGACTTTCCTGTAAAGCTTTCATCCACAACTTGACATTAAGATGCTCACGTCCGTGAAACTGGGGCATGAATAATCTTTTATCAATTCCTTCTTTCCACAGAGCAAACGAATCTTCGCAACCAGCATATTTTTTAAGTGTTTCTGTAAATGGTTCGAAAAAATACCCTGTGAAGCCAGCCTGGCAAATTTTGTCAAAATCCGGATTAGCTGTAACCGAAACCGGTGTAAATACAGCCGACCTGCCAGTATAGTCTTTTACAGAGGACAGAGCATCAAACAAAAATGCAAGGTCTTCAGATGTAGCAAGGGAATCATACTTATTAAACCTGAATCCCGGATCATTTAAAAGATCAATACCTGCTTTCAGTAAATTGTCGAATACTTCTTTTGAAGGCATCCGAATACTCCCCCAGTCATCTGACTCAAATACAACAATTTTTTTTTTCGTCCTCCATCCGGGGATATTAGAAAAACTCTTTATAATTTTTTTCCCAGTTGAATTCTTAAGTATCAACATCTAACCTTCTAATTAAATAATAAATCAGCAAGCGATAAACCGGAGGCAAGCAAAGGTGATCCCAAAAGGGGAGAAAAAATCCATGCATTGATGGTACCAGATCCAACCCTGAATATTATAGCAATATACAATGCTATGGGGAGCAATCCGAACAGGGCAAGAAGATTGATTCGATTTCCGGGCATTTTAAGATAATACAGGAATACATATAATGAAGCAAAGAGATAAAATACTACCTGAAAGCGCCCACCAAATGTTGGAATTACTTTGCCAAAATTTACTAATGACAAGAAAAGAAGCATAAAACTAAATAAGTTTCTCTCATCTTTTCCATTCATCAAGTTCCCATATATAAACTTAATAATACCGATTAAAAATATAAGGTAATAAAACAACAGGATGTTACTCAAGGGTAAAAACCATGAAGCCTGCCCACGGGATTCCTGAATTCCAAGAATATACCCTTCGCTGGAATATCCTTCATACCGGCTTTGTATTGGTCCGCCTAATTCCAAAGCTATCGACTCAAAGACAGGAGCCAATAACTGCGGTATAATAAACGATAAGATTACGATTGGTATGTAAATCAGATTCCGATTACCCGCAAAAAAATAAATAATCAGGACAACATTTGCTGAAATAAAACTCCAATGCACTAATGATGAGGCCAGGGCAAGAAATAAATACCTGTAATCACGGTTTAGAACGACATGATAGGCTCCGTAAAAAAACATCCATGTTGCAACCGGCATCCTGACACCGCCTATTTTAGTAACTGGCATAACCATGATAAAAAAAATCATTATAATAAGCGCGCTCCAACCGGGCATTAATCTGTAACGATCGTGCAACAGATTAATTGATTTAAGATAAAAAAACCCGAATATTGCAGCCCAGACCGCAAATAAAACATTGTGATTACTGGTAAACCTGGAAACGATAAAGGTTACAAGCGGAGATGCAATGTCAACCGTTGTTTCAGTGTAAAGCCCTCCAATAATTTTATAGAAATCAGAAAACGGTAATTCAGCAGTATTACTAAGTGTCAAAGCATAGCGGTATGCATCAATGCCAGTGCTGTATATTACAAAGGCGGCCCCATAATAAATAAGGAATAAATAAACAACGATTTTGGCCTCTTTCCTGGAATAGTTTGCAATGGCCGCAATAAAAGCGATAAAAGGCCATAATATGAACAAAACCATATAATTTCGAACAGACAAAACTGAATCGCTATATGATCGGATTTCAAAAGCTCTATTCATTGTAATAAATCAATCCAAAAGTTTGAGAAAAAGACCGGCTATATTCTTTATATGGAATATTTCAGCCTTTGGAATTGACATACGGCTACTGTAATCTCCATGAAGGAAATCTAACAGATCATTACTGTTAAAATTTCTCGAAATGTTCAAGACCGGACGGTTAGCAATGGAATAGTCAATCAGTTTGCTGGGAGAGTTAAGAGTAGTGTTATTGTCAAAATTCACAAGGAAATCCATTTTTCCCAATACTTTCATAAGTTCATTCCTTGGAATATAATTTGATAACAGTAGTTTATCACCTAATTCGCTTTGATATTCATAAAGTAATTCGGGTTTGTTTGTATAAACAAAAAATCTGAAAGGTATATTCAAACTATTAAGGTAATTCAAAAGGGGTCTGGGATCTCGAGAACCAGGAATAAAACCACCTGCATAAGCAAATGTGGGTATATTGTTAATTTGATAGTCTGATCCTTTTTTGTTTAAGTCAAAATTAAATCCCTGAGGTATAATTTTTATTTTTTGATGGAATTCAGGATAATACCCATTTGTTGCAGTCTCAATTGGGATAGAAATATAATCAGCCTTTCTGCAAAAATATTTCTCCAGATACTGAAAATAGAAGGGTTTTCTGAATGTGTCAAGTACATCACCCATATATGGATCGCCGCAGTCAGCAATCCATTTGTATGCAATAGGTCGATTTTCCGTTCTGGACCATGCCACTCCCCAATGCACCGGATAGGGAACTGCAAAAGAGATCATCAGATTATATCCACTTTCATTCCTAAGCATCTTTTTTACCTGGAATATTTCTTCAATGCAAGGGTATTCGAATAAAACTGACAGGATTCTCGAAATGCCTCTGCCAAAAACAGATAGATGTTTCTGTTTGAATTCAGGAACTTTAGGCAAGACTGATTTCCCCCACATTTTAAAAGTCATTTGGTATTTTTTTAGAAATTCGGAATAATCGTGATCTCTAAATTTAGTAATAACCGTTACATCATGACCCTTCCTACAAAACTCCTTCGCCAACTCGGTGGCCCTGTTGCTTCGTGGTGAAATCTCTGGGTGAAATCCATTCGACACTAGTAATATTTTTTTCTTTTCATTCAACTAATAGAACTTGAGAGAGAACTACAAATTATTATTCTTGTTCATCAGATTCATGATTCTGTATAGAGTTGTTATTATATTTGGATTTATTTGGTATAAAAATATTTCCTGAAATAAGTTAAAGTTGCCCCTGGGAAATCTTCAACTGGTTTAAGCAATTCTTTTACAGAATTTGCTGTTAGGCTATAATTCATATTTAGTGTCTGAAAGAAAACTCCCATTTTTTTAATTTTTCGCCTGATTAATAAACATCCAAGAAAATTGATAGTCTAAAAATTGAGCCTTAATTGAATTTCTCCTCGTTAACCTGTTCCAAATCCACTCAATTTATTCAATTATGGTCATAATTTCTGATTTTCAGACATACCTTCCCCATTGTTAATAATCAAGTTAATATGTTGCAACGGCAGTTAAGCTGCTGTATTATACTCTTTATCAGCCAAATACATGGCTTTCCTCTTGATTTCAATCAACTCTTGCCCAATGCGCCGCAGGTTATATGCTGCCACGGCCAGTCCGATATACCGCTTGAAATTCGGATACCCCCGGTCAGGACATCGATCCAATCCCCTGCATTCCAATTCATTGATATTTGATTCAACTGCACTGTGTTTATTTCTCAGACGTTTAAAATACCGCTGACCCTCTTCCTCCTGCTCCAATTTATTGCACTTCCCCTTTTTGGGCATGATTACCTTTTCAACCCTTTCTGCCAAATACTTCTTGTTGTTCTTGTGCCAGAAACCTTTGTCAAAACTCCAGCTCTTAACACGGGATAAACCGGTAATACGCTCTGCCAAAGGTTGTACAATCTCAGTGTCACTTTGGTGGTCCATGATCCGGTAGTCTACTATCAGGTTGAACTGATCTGTAGTGATGGCCAGCTTCTTTCCAAGCTCCACGTTAGGGTAAAGCTTGCCCTTGGTGATCCACTCGGTATATGGCTCGAAAATGGAAAACATCTTTTCCTGGTGTGGAATTTGTTCTCCCTTAATTACCCTGCGATCAAGCAAATCAACATGTTTGGCCAACAATCTCATCAAGCGCTCCAGTTCAAGAATGGTCAACAGATCCATATTGTCACTTACCGGTAAGTCCCCTTTTGATCTTTCAAGTTTATCCAGCAATGCACGTGCCTTTGTCAGGTAAACGCGAACTGCGCGCTTTACCCTGTATTCCTTGCCCTGGCCTCCAGATGATGATGTCTTGCCAACTGCCCTCATCATATTTTTCATCTCCCTGTACCAGTCGCGTATTTTCCTCCAGCCGGCAATCCCGGGATATTTCTTCAAGAACTTTCCAATCATGTCAAGGCATTTGCGAGAACTGTCCCATAACAGATTGTAATCGGTCGGGAAGTGAACATTGCTCTCTACAACAAAACTATCGGTCTTTAAGCACAATGCTGCCACCTCTTTTTTTTTAAACACCTCATGACCAAACTCAACGATAACCTGGTTCAACTCCCTTACTGAATCGTCATCCAATAGTGATACATTGTCTATAATATTCTG
>SLKJ01000101.1 GCA_007134675.1 Bacteroidales bacterium | reverse complement strand
CTATGGGCGCAATTGTCATTATGCTTGGTATCTACAGAAGGGGATGGATAAGCAGTGACGGTGTAAGATGGGCCTTCGCCGGAGGGACCTTGTCGGTTTTATTTGCCGTTATAGGCAATAAGTTTGGCTGGTTCAGCATAGAGGAGACTTTTGTGGGAGTTGGTTCGGCAGTGATTTTTATAATTGCGGGAAATATCCGGTCTAAATTTAAAAAAACTGCCATGAAAAGCAGAAAACCGGGTTAAGATCTTATTTTTGGAAACAGTCACTTAAGGAATATATGCCGTTGAGAAAAGAGATTTATTATTTACTAATTATCCTGCTTGCCAGCTGTGGTAAAGAGGACCGCTGGGAACCTGAATTTCATTGTATAACAGGTAGCTGGAATTGTGTTTATTTCATCATTGCCGGCATGACCCGAAACAGGTTGGAACTGGTGAATGATAGCTGCAATATTTCGATGATATTGACAAGGAAGTGAATCTGCCGGAAAGTATGATCAGATATTATTTAAATATATTATAGTTTATTATGGAATTACCTCTGAACGGGATAAGAGTTCTCGAACTGGCTAACGTACTTGCCGGTCCCAGTGTCGGACTGTTTCTTGCTGAGATGGGAGCAACTGTTATCAAAGTTGAGAATATCAGGTCATGCGGTGATGTCACAAGGCACTGGAAGCTGCCTTCAGAAGACCCGGATACTGATATCTCCGGATATTTTTCCTGCGTGAACTGGGGAAAGCAGTCCCTCGCCGTGGATATAACCCTTGAAGAGGGGCTTGAAATCATTTATTTGCTTGCCGGGAAGTGCGATATTCTTCTGGCCTCCTATAAACCCGGTGATGCCGGGAGGCTGAAAGTTGACTACAATTCATTGAAAAAACTGAACAGCAATCTGATCTATGCTCATGTGACCGGCTATGGGATGACAAATCCCCGTGCGGGGTATGATGCCATTATCCAGGCGGAGAGCGGTTTTACCTATATGAACGGAGAGCCCGACGGGAAACCAACCAAAATGCCTGTTGCCCTCATGGATGTGCTTGCCGCTCACCAGATCAAGGAGGCTGTTCTGCTGGCTTTACTGGCAAGGGAGCGGGGAGGCGGGGGACAGTATATAGAGGCCTCTCTTTTAAAATCGGGCATTGCCTCGCTTGCCAACCAGGCTGCCAACTGGCTTGTTGGAAATTCCATTCCCCGCAGAATGGGATCGGATCATCCCAATATAGTGCCATACGGTACAATTTTTTCAACTGCCGATGATAAGGAGATAGTTCTTGCAGTCGGCACTGACAAACAGTTTGGTGAACTCTGCCGGTTGCTTGGTAAACCCGGGTTGGCTGAGAATGAAAAGTTCAAAAAAAACTATAACAGGGTCGTGAACAGCAGCCTGCTTAAAGGTGAGCTTCAGAAACTGATTGGGCAATATGAACGTGAAGATATCCTGAGCCTTCTTGAAAGCAGGCGTGTCCCTGCCGGAGGGGTTTTTAACATGAAAGAGGTTTTTGAAACTCCTGCAGCACGGGAGATGATACTTGAATCGGAACAGAATTCAGGCTCCATACAGGGCGTCAGCTCGGTTGCTTTTACCTCGGATTCGTTCTCAACAAAAAGTGATCTTTCTCCTCCGCCCCACTATGGCCAGCACACAAAACATATACTTGCTGAATTGCTTGGTTTCAAAAGCGATCAGATTGACAAGCTGCTCGAAAATAATATAGTTTATGCAAAGGATGACTGACCGGAAGAATGTAATAATTGACGGAAGCCGCATTGTGATAGAGGCTATGGCTCGTGCCGGAGCTGACTCATTTATAGGTTATCCGATCACACCGGCCAATCTGCTCTACCAGTATGCCGCTCAGCGCCTTCCCCTTATGCTGCCGGCTCCGGATGAGATAACCACGCTCCAGTGGATGTCAGGACTGTCGGCATGCGGAAGGATACCGGTCACTGCCACCTCATTTCCAGGCTTTGCGCTTATGATTGAATCGATCAATATGGCGTTCATGATGGAACTTCCCATGGTGATCATCCTGGTGCAGCGGCTCGGACCTGCCACTGGTACTGCAACATGCGGTGCACAGGGCGATATAGCCCTTTTGAAAGGGATGATCTCGGGTGGTCACCAGCTGCCGGTGCTGTGTCCATACGATTTTAATGATTGCTGGAATCTTTCAGCAAGGGCAGTTTCCCTTTCGGCACAATTGCGGACCCCAGTTGTATTTCTGACATCCAAGGAGGAGATGATGACACGCAAAAGCTTTGACCTGTCAACGCTCGATGATATTGAACCTTTGAAAAGATCTTATTACAGCGGCGATAAACCATACACGCCATACAAACCAGGTGAGAACCTGGTGCCGGAATTTCTTCCTGTGACGAATGACCGCTGGCAGGTAAGGCTTAATGCCTCTACGCATAACCCTGAAGGAATATTGCAGCATTCAAGTAAAGAGGCACTTGCCAATACCCGCAGGCTGGAAGAGAAATCCCTGCGCAATCTGCCTGATTATACGATATGCGACCTTAATGAACAAAAAGGAGCTGAAATATTAATAGTATCATACGGTGTAACAGCGGCAGCTGCAAGGGATGCAGTTGCCGTTATCCGCGAAAGCGGGAAGAAAATATCCATGCTGATTCCCAAAACCATTCTGCCGGTCCCTGACATCTGTTATAAGATAATTGACTCTTACAAAAGGGTGATCTTTGCCGAGGAAAATATTAACGGCCAGTATGCAAAGGTGATGTTTGGCGAAAGGCTGCCGGGGAGTATCCGCATTGTGGGCGAAATTGGCACGATGGTCAGCAAAGAACAAATTAGAATGGAGGCGACCCGATGAGCAAAATACTTAATACTCAGGCATTGCCCTATTGCAAGGGTTGCGGGCATGACCTGATAGCAAAAAGCACGGCTAAAGCACTGGAGGATATGGGGCTTGATCCACTCGATGTAATTATAGTGACTGACATAGGCTGTCATGGAATAATTGACAGTTGCCTGAATACCCACACAGTTCACGGACTTCACGGGCGGTCAGTTGCACTGGGAGCAGGGATTGCCTTTGGCCTTGAAAGTCCGGAACAAAAGATCATTGTATTCATTGGCGACGGAGGAAGCACCATCGGGTTGCAGCATATCCTTGAGGCCGCCAGGCTGAATCTGGACATGACGGTGGTGGTTCACAATAATATGCTTTACGGGATGACCGGGGGACAGACAAGCGGACTGACTCCCTGCGGCTTCAGGACAAGCACCTCAGTCTCCGGCAATCCCTGGGACGGGTATGATCTCTGCGCGCTGGCTCATAAATCCGGCGCTGCATATACCGGCCGGATAGCAGGTATTGGTGATATTTCATCATCGCTGGGTGAGGCTTTCGCCGTAAAGGGTTTTTCTCTTGTAGAGGTAATAGAAATTTGTCCCGGTTACGGGGTAAAGTTCAACCCCAAAAGGAAGCTATCGGAAATCATTGAGAGCTCGGGAAAACTTCCCGGCAAATGGGAAAACCTTAGAGATCCTTTCGGGGAGGTGCAGGGCAGCAAATCCGGATCCCTTTTTGACGATCTGGATATTCTGGGGTCAGATTTTAAATCATCGCTGGAAAAACCTTTTTCATTGATCATAAGCGGATCTGCAGGAGAAGGGGTACAGCTGGCAGCAGCTTTGTTGTCCTCCGCAGTTGTCCGCTCCGGCCTCAACGTTACCCAGAAAGGCAGCTATCCCGTTACCGTGGGTGTGGGTTTTTCTGCGGCAGAACTGATCATTTCCCCGGACCCGATAGGATATCACGGACTTGATAATCCTGATGTTATTGTGGTTACTTCAGTCGAGGGACTGGCGCATTGCAGAAGCAGGATTGAGAAAATGACGGGTGGAATGCTTTTTATCGATTCCAGCCTGCAGTCTCCCCAGACAGGTGCTGATGTTCGCAGTTATGATTTCCGCTCAGTTGGGGCCCGGGCAGCATGCCTGTATGCTATTTTTATATTTATCAACAGTACCGGTTACATTTCCGGAGAAAGCTTGTACAGGACCATAAGTGATGGCGGATTGGCAGATAAAATTCCGGTGGATAAGATCAGGGAATTAACAGATCAATGGTCCAATCGGGGGTAGTACTTTCAATTGAATGCCTTAGAAATTATTAATGTGGATGATCCCTTCAATATTGCAAATAATTACAGGATAAGTGTGGTTATCAATGGACCGGAAAAAATCTTTTGAGAAAAAGGAAAAAGTTATTACTTTTGCAGCCTGTTTAATTTAAAACCAAAATAATATAGAATCTATGTTAAATCAGTATGAAACCGTTTTCATTATTACTCCCGTTTTGTCTGAAGCCCAGATGAAGGAAGCGGTTGAAAAGGTCAGGAAGTATATTACTGACAACGGAGGAGAGATAGTCCAGCACGTGGACTGGGGATTACGGAAGATGGCTTACCCCATTAAAAACAAGTCCACTGGATTTTATAATCACTTTGAATTCAATGCTCCGGGCGATCTTATCGGAAAACTTGAGACTGAATACCGGCGTGATGAGAGGATCATTAGGTTTCTTACTTTCCGTATGGACAAATATGCCATTGAATACAGTGAAAAAAGACGTACTATTGCTAACCAGGAAGTAAAAAAGGAGGAATAAGCCATGGCTCAAAATCAGTCAGAAATAAGATATCTCACTCCCCCCACAGTAGAGATCAAAAAGAAAAAGTATTGCCGTTTCAAGAAGAATAAAATAAAGTATGTTGATTACAAGGACCCTGAATTCTTGAAGAAGTTCCTGAACGAACAGGGAAAAATTCTGCCCCGCAGAATTACAGGAACATCACTGAAGTATCAGAGAAAAGTATCAACAGCAGTAAAACGCGCCCGTCATCTTGCTTTACTGCCTTATGTAACAGATATGTTAAAATAATTAATTTGGAGGTAATAAAATGGATATTATTTTAAAGCAGGATGTACCAAACCTTGGTAATGCTGACGATATTGTTACGGTAAAAGATGGATATGGAAGGAATTTTCTTATTCCTCAGGGACTGGCGATACTCGCAACCTCTTCTGCAAGAAAGATGCATGACGAAAACAGAAGGCAGAAAGCTCATAAGGAATCAAAATTAAGGGAAGAGGCTGAAGCTTTGATGGCTAAAATAGAAGGCACCAAACTTACCATAGGAGCAAAGACAAGCTCTAAAGGGAAAATATTTGGTTCAGTCAATACCATCCAGATAGCCGAATCACTCAGAGACCTGGGTTTTGAGATTGACAGGAAGCAGATTTCTCTTAAGGAGGAACTTATCAAGGAGGTGGGTACCTATACCGCTACTATCAAGCTTCACAGGGATGTGAAGCTTGACATTGAGTTCGAAATTGTTTCCGAATAGAGTCGGGTTGGGACGTATATAATTATATCCTGCAATAAGATCAGATTCTTACCTGAAAAAATTATCATACCAGCTTCTTTGCGTTTGGTATTTCAGATCCTTAAGCAGAGAAGATTTTACAGCAATAGAAAAGCTCCAGCTTTTGCGTGATCCGAAGGGTACAACCCCAAAACGCATTTCCCAGCAGTGCAGATCTCTGTAGACATTAATGTTGGTCATTGTAAAGTTTCTTGAAGTGAAGTCATAGCCTGAACTGAACTGTATCCTCCACCTGGGAGTAAGGCTCATGTCACCTGAAAAATTGAGGGTCTGGGTTACCTGGCTTTTATCACGTGGTTTTGAATAGTTAAGATTATATCGCAGGTGAAGATTCCATGGTACGTTGAAATCAATATAATCACCATAATAATGCACCGTATGATCTATATCATCAAGGTGTGAGAACATATCCTCTCCGGGAATTCCTTCACCTGCATCTATCATTCTTCCGTTATCTCCGGGGACCATACCTCCATTCGGACCGGGACTTGCACCAGTTCTTCCTGTCGCTGCTGATCTGAGTGCCATGGTAAGGCTAAGTCCCGCTCTTGTTATCCTTCCGGGGGACCGGTTGACGCTCCACTCAGAAGCATTGTATCTCCTGAAGTTTTCATCCAGGGCATAGGGGTCCATCACAGCGTTGAAATTAATTCGGACCTGGTTGTTAAAGAGGCTCGTATTGCCGGTCATGTTAATTGTGGACCAGTTAAGGGAGTCGGCGTAAACATTGTAACTGGATGAGAAATTGAGCCGGTCAAGTATTTTTACTTTCCTGGGCTCGGTTATGGTATCATTTCTGGAGTGCAACTTCATCTCCAGATTATTTGCAAGGGCGAAACTTACTGATCCTGACCTGCCCCTTATTCTTGGCGTACCATATATGCCATTTTCAAAAATTGAGTAAGTTGTCTCATTACCCAGGGTATCCCGTTGTACAGTCCTGTAATAATCAGGCATCAGTCCTTCCATATCAGGGATAAAACTGAAACCTACGCTTGGAGTCATCACATGCCTGATTGCTTCAACCCTTGATCCAGGATGGAACATGAACATTCCGTAAATGTTCTGGCTTAATCCTGTTGAAAAATTCGGGTTAATTGAGTGACCATAAACAATGCCTGGAATGGTGTCTGTTATAAGGCTTGGTACAGTCTCTTCTCTAACCGGATCATAATAATCTTCAACCCATGTTTTTCTTATTGAGTTTGTGTACATTACACCTGAATAAGTTAAGCCCGGGGTTATGTTAAGAAGGTTAAAAAGCCTGAAGTTAGCCCTTAAAGGAACATCATGCTGGAAACCACTCTGCATATCCCTTAAGGCCTCTCTTCGGAAAAGAAGGGTGTCATAGGTATTTAACCTGTTATCAATTTTGGAGGAATAACTCAGCTCTATATTGTCATACCACCTAGAATCACCAATACGGTCAGGGTTTCTGAAGGGGTACTGCCGCGCCATGTTAAAATTTACAGATGGCAGGCGTAAATTCACTGTTTGATTGGAGAAATTCTGGTTAGCACTTATATTGCTGGTAAGAGAAAACGGGGAGTCAGGCCAGCGGTGACTGAAAGAGATGCTGGACTGGGCAGTGTTGGTTGCAAATACATCCGGATTGACTGTGTTGAATCTATTGAATGAGCTGGAACCGAAATTGACGCTTGCAGAGAAATTACTGTAGGGGGAAGCCTTGGCATCCTGGCGATGTTGCCAGGCAAGATTGTATGATGTGTTTTCCTGGTAGTTAGGCATGCCTCTCTCTCCAGCTACGTTATGGGAATAGGCAAACCTGAAGCTTCCGTTATACCTGTATCTGACACGGTAATTTGAGGCAGCATTGGCGGCCCAGGAACCAAGACTGTATATATCGCCTTCCAACCTCAGGTCGATATAATCATTAATGTGCATATAGTAACCTCCGCCACGAAGGTAAAATCCCCTGGAAGCCTCTTCGCCGTACGTTGGAAAAAGAATTCCGGACTTTCGTTCCGGTTTATTCGGGAAAAAACCAAACGGAACAGCCAGGGGCAAAGGAATATCTTCAATTACAAGATATGCAGGTCCGGAGATTACCTTATCATCGGGAATTACTTTTGCCCTTGTCAATGCTATATAGAAGTGTGGATGCTCATGATCGCACGATGTATATTTTCCTCCTCTTACGTGCAGATGCTCATTTTCATGCCTCTTTGTGGTTTCTCCGTGCAGAAAGCCCCCTTCCTGCTCGGTAACAATACCTGAAATAATTCCCCTTTCGGTCTCAAAATTATATCTCATTGTTTTTGCCTCAAATGTTTCAGACCCCTGCGTCATTACCGGCCTTCCTGTTTCAACTCCAAGGCTGTCTTTTTCGCCTCTGGCAAAAATTTCATTTTTGGAAAGATCAACTTCTATATAAGCTGCATTTAGTTCAATGTTTTCATATTTGACTGAGGCTTCTCTATACAGAAACCATTTGTTCTCGGTTACCGAAAAAACCATTGAATCAGCTGCATCATATTCAATTTTTGAAGCCAGCATATTTCTTTCCTGTCTTTGACGGGGTTGTTCTGTTTGCTGCAGTTTATCCTGCATTTGGAATTCCTGCTGCAGTGTATCCTGTATTTGAAACTCCTGGTCAGGTTGGCTTTCCGTCATGGTTCCATTAAGATGCAATGTATCTGCAGATGACGATCTTTCCTGCGACCGGGTTTCCGGCAGATGAAAGGCCGACAACAATACAAGGATAATAATCGGGAGGGAAAGCTTAAAAAGCCTAAGTGATTTCTGATTATGCAATTTTATTATACTATTTTTGTAAAGATATCAGTTTAGAGTTTTAAATTTCAAAACTAACCAATAAAATCAAAATTGGAGATCTATGCTAAGGTTTTTGAAGACTTTGCTATATCAATCTAAACGGATAAATTTAGTTATTCTTGTTTTTGGAACCCTCTTTTTAGCTTATCCCGACAATACTGCCTATGGCAGCAGTGATGGTGCTTACAGGCTAAGGAGGGTTGTAATAGACCCGGGCCACGGCGGTAGAGATCCCGGGGCAGTGGGCCGACGGACCAAAGAGAAGGATATTGTCCTGCCAATATCCCTTAAGCTGGGTTCTTATATCAATCAGTACCTGCCTGATGTAGAAGTTATCTATACACGTACGACAGATGAATTTGTTGAGTTGCACAGGCGTGCAGAGATTGCCAACCGCAACAACGCCGATCTTTTTATCTCAATTCATGCAAATTCAAACAGTAACAGAAACATTAAAGGAACTGACACTTTTGTCCTGGGACTTCACAGAACAAAGGAAAATCTGGAAGTTGCCATGAAGGAAAATGCTGCCATACTTCTTGAGGAAGATTATGATGAACAATACCAGGGGTTTGATCCTAATTCGCCGGAATCGTACATTATTTTTTCGCTCATGCAGAATACCTTTTTGGGACAGAGCCTGAATTTTGCATCTTATGTTCAGGACCAGTTCAGGGAGAGAGCAGGAAGGGTAGACCGGGGGATAAGACAGGCAGGGTTCATTGTGCTTTATCAAACTACCATGCCCAGTGTTCTTGTTGAGGTTGGTTTTATCTCCAATGAAGAAGAAGAACGGTTTCTTATGTCTGATCAGGGCCAGTCCTATATTGCCTCTGCAATTTTCAGAGCTTTCAGGGATTATAAGGAAGCAATTGAAAGAAAGAGTGACAGACTTTTTGCATCTTCGGGCAACAGCAATAATTATAGCAATCCGACAGGAGAAACAGCCGGCTCTGCAGGATCTGAAAAATCTACACAGTCGGACAATGTAATTTTCAAGGTACAGCTAATATCATCCAGGAACGAGATTCCCCTGGACTCCGATTTTTTTAAAGGGTTGGACGATATAGAAGTGTTTGAGTCGGATGGACTTTTCAGGTATGTTGCAGGAGGTGCAGCAACCCTTGAAGAGATAACTGCCTACAGGCAAAAAATAAATGAAACTTTTCCTGATGCATTTATAGTTGCTGTTCGCAGTGGCAATCTGATTTCGTTGCAGGATGCAATTAGCAGTAATTAACTCCGGATAGGGTATAGCCCTTTTATGTTGGGCAGTTTTTTTTGCAACCAGATAATAAATTTATTTCTTTTAGATGAGTATAAAAATCAGTAAAGAGGCAAAGATCGGCATTCTTATGGTCCTCACTATCGGGTTTTTCATATGGGGATACAGTTTTCTCAGAGGGAAAAACCTGTTAAAACCAACGGACAATTATTTTGTTGTATATGAGCAGGTTGACGGACTAATGGAGTCAGGTCACGTTTTCTTGAGCGGCTATAAAGTAGGTTATGTTGATGATATCAGGTTTATGGGTGGTGTTCAGAATCTGCTTGTAAAGATTTCAATCGACAAAGGAATTGTTTTACCTGAAGGCACTATTGCAAGAATATTCAGTTCTGATATTATGGGAACCAAAGCAGTTGAGCTGGTTCCCGGGATTTCTGCCCAAACACATCGCTCCGGAGATACTCTGATGGCAGATATTAAACCTGCTCTTCAGGACGAGATTACCAGGCAGATAGAACCTCTGAAGAACAGTGCTGAAGATATGATTGCCTCCCTTGATTCGGTAATGAGAATAATTAAAGTCATTCTGGATGAGGATTTCCGCGATACCTTTTCGAAGAGTGTCGATAATGCAGGTGTTGCCCTAAGCAGTCTTCAGCGCTCTGTTTATTCTATTGATACTCTGCTTACCAGAGAAGACAGCCGTTTTAACAGGATACTGACCAACCTCGGATTGATCACGGAAAATGTTGCGTCCAGTAACGAAGATATAACTATAATGCTTAATAACTTTGCCGCCATTTCCGACTCACTTGCAAAATCTGAACTGCTAGCTGCAGTTAACAATTTAAATGATGTGCTTGCAGGGGCCAGCGAGGGGAAAGGCTCTCTCGGAAAATTTATTTCTGATGAGGAATTATACAACAATCTTGAAAGTGCTTCAAAAAATCTTGACAAGTTATTGATTGATCTCAGAGAGCATCCGGGAAGATATGTCAATTTTTCAATTTTCGGGAGAAAGAGAGATTAGTTTTTTTGATCAATGTACCTTTTTTTTTGATGAATATTTTTGGTTTTTTTCAGTTGAGTAGAAGTAACATTAGTTAACTCTCAATAATGTTTTAGTTTACAACTCCTTAATAGCTCAATTGTTTATTGTGCTGATTAACAATTATTAACACTTTTTTTTATTTTTTTATATTTTATAAAAGATTGTTAATAACAACATTGTTAAATTTTTCAGAATGTCAATACCCTTTGTGATTTTTTTATATCCTTTTTTTTAACAAAATTGCTTCAGCTAACAAATAGTCGCAAAATTTTATTAAGCCCTTACTTTAAAATGGATAACCATCATAATTTAGTTTGGAATAATTGTTTGAAAGTAATAAGGGACAATGTACCTTCAATTAGTTTCAGGACCTGGTTCGAACCTATTGTTCCTCTGAAAATTGACCGTAACGTTTTAACCATTCAGGTTCCCAGCCCTTTTTTTTATGAATATCTGGAGGAGCAATACATAGATATTCTGAGTAAAACCCTTCGAAAAGAACTCGGAAATGATGCCCAGCTTGAGTATAATGTTGTTATGGAAAATAATGGTTTTTCGGATATCAAGCCTTACACTGTAAAATTCCCGGGTAAAACGAAATCAGAACCCAGGAACAAGCCTGTTACAATTCCTTTGGAAAGCGGAGAGAACACTATAAAAAACCCTTTTGTAATTCCGGGGATAAAAAAGCTGCATGTTGATCCGCAGTTATGCCCGGATAAGACATTTGCAAATTTTGTAGAAGGTGAATGCAACCGTCTTGCCCGCTCAGCCGGTATGGCAGTGGCTGCCAATCCGGGAGGTACAGCATTCAATCCCTTGTTTCTCTACAGCGATAATGGCCTGGGAAAGACCCACCTTGGCCAGGCTATCGGCATTGAGGTCAAAGATAAATTTCATGAAAAAACGGTATTGTATGTTGATGCCAATAAATTCTCCAATCAGTTTGTCGAGGCAATAAGGAACAACAACCGCAATGACTTCCTGCATTTTTACCAGATGATAGATGTTCTTATAATTGATGATGTTCAGGATTTTGCCGGCAAGGAGAAAACGCAGGATATTTTTTTCCATATTTTTAATCATCTGCACCAGTCAGGCAAACAGCTTATTCTGACCTCCGACAAGCCACCGGTGGAGTTGCAGGGTATGGAACAGAGGTTGCTTTCCCGTTTTAAGTGGGGGTTATCAGCTGATATGCAGACACCGGATTTTGAAACGAGAATAGCAATTCTAAAACAAAAGGTTTATAATGACGGTATTGACATACCCAATGATGTAATAGAGACCCTGGCCACTCATATCTCAACAAATATAAGAGAGTTGGAGGGAGCCCTGATCAATCTTCTTGCCCAATCAACCCTTAACCGCAGGGAGATAAACAATGATCTTGCCAGACAGGTTATCGAACGGCTTGTCAGGAACAGTAAGAGGGAAATATCAATAATGCAAATTCAGAAGGTTGTGTGCGACTATTTCAACATACATATTGACCAGCTGCAGGTCAAAACAAGGAAAAGGGAGATAGTTCAGGCCCGGCAGGTCGCGATGTTTTTCTCAAAAAGCCTTACCAAATCTTCACTTGCCACTATCGGATCTCAGATTGGAGGAAAGGATCATGCTACGGTCCTGCATGCATGCAAAACAGTCAATAACCTTATGGAGACTGACAAGCAGTTTATGAACTGTATACAGGAAATTGAAAAGAAACTAAAGGTTTAGACCGGATTGGCGCTGAAACAAAATTCCCAGATCTTCCTGCTCCCCATTTTTTTGCTGAATTGCGATGACAATTATACCCGGTCAGGATAATAATCGTTACTGCAGGGTTTAATTTGCATAATAATTAAAAATTAAATACAATTCCTGAGTTGCCTGGGCCTTAAGAATGCTGTGGTATCAGCAGGGAGCTGTCGCCATAGCTCAGGAATCTGAAATCATTCTCAAGTGCATAATTGTATACTTTCTTCCAGTCTTCGCCAATAAAGGCTGAAATCAGCAACAGCAGGGTGCTGCCTGGCAGGTGAAAATTCGTGATCAGCCTGTCTGTCAGCCTGAATTTGTATCCCGGTATTATCATCATTTCTGTTTTTGCATCAAGCTCACTTAAGCCATTAAACTTAAGCCTGTCTACCAGGGCGCCCAGTGACTCGGTTACAGGGATGTCTGTTGGCAGTTCAGTATGTTCCCACTGTGAAAGCAGTAAAGGATATTCTAATCTTTCACTTTCCGGCAGATGTTTTTTACCCGGAAGGAATGGTTTCTTGTGACCAATTTTATCTTTATTAGGGTTAATCAGATGTTTTACACCAAGCCAGTAAATGCTTTCCAGTGTTCTGACCGAGGTTGTACCCACAGCAGTTATCCTTTTCAGATTGCGGATGATATTTTCAATTGTGTCAACAGAAACTGTAAAATGCTCGGCATGCATTGGATGTCCTGAAGCTGTCGCGGACTTAACCGGCTGGAAGGTCCCTGCTCCGACGTGCAGGGTTATCTCTTCAGTAAGGATATTGTTCTTTTTCAGTTTTTCAAGTATCTCGCCGGTAAAATGCAGTCCCGCAGTAGGTGCCGCCACAGAGCCCTCGAACCTGGCGTAGATAGTCTGATAATTCAGTTTATCGGAATCATCCGGCATGCGATTCAGGTATGGGGGTATCGGTGTCAGTCCGGCGCAGTCTATTACCCGGCTGAAGTGGTGATATTCAGGATTCCACGAAAACTCAATTTCCTGCCAGGAACTATTATCCTTTACAATTTCAGTAAAAAGGCTGGCTTTTTCTCCGTCTATTGTAAGTTCCCTGGCAAGCTTTCCCCTTTTCCACCTCTTTTTGTTGCCAACCATGCATTTCCAGATACAACCCGAAGAGGAAGAGAATGCAAGAGCATATTCAGCAGGGCGGAGAGGTTCAAGAAGCAAAATCTCGATCCTTGTCCCTGTATCCTTATGCATAAGGATACGGGCCTGGATTACCCGGGTATTGTTAAAGATCATCAATCCCCCGGTCCCCGCCAGTCCCGGTAAATCACTGAATGTTGTATGGCTGATCTTTCCCCTGTCATAAACAAGAAGTTTCGATGCGGCACGGTTTTCAAGCGGGAATCCTGCAATCCTCTCATCAGGCAGGTTGTATGCATAGTCCTCAATCCTTATGGAGTCTGGATCTATATTCAGCATATTCAGGATCTTAAATTATTTTTGGCCTTATTTTCCGGACTTATATCGATATATTTTAGAGATTTTTATAAATATTTTTTCCGGACTTTTATCGATATTTTTTCCGGGCATTTTGTTGGCGCGAAATTAGTTAATTTTACATCATATATGAACCAAATAAAAGGTAAATGAAGATCAGGGAAGGTGACAGGGTAAAGTTCCTTAATGACACTGGCGGAGGAACAGTAAAGGAGATCAGGAATTCCAAATTTGCCATTGTTTTAAATGATGATGGCTTTGAGATACCTGTCCTTATAAGGGAGCTGGTTCCGGTGGCCGGTTCCGGTGACCGGCAGGAGAGGGCCGGGGAACAGGATTACTCATCCGGCAATGTTGTGATACCGCATGAAAATGAATATGCGGATGCAGATGCTGATGCAGATGCTGAATTAGTTAAACCTGAAAAAGAAGATGGTGAGCCGGTGCAGGACCAGAAACCTGGTGATTATTATGAAGGACCGGATGCAGGAGGACCCGGTTTTGAGCATATTGATGATGCAAGTGACAGCTATTCCGGTCATTACCCTTCCGGGGAAAAACCGGCATCTGGCAAACCGGAGAGAAATCTTCTCCTGGGGATTCGTGAAGACAGGACGAAGGAGGGCCTTGAGGTATGGTTGATAAATGATAGCCGCTTTAATTTGTTCTATAACGTTTTGCAAGAAGATGAATCATCCTTCTTAAGTATCCGTGCCGGCCAGATTGATCCTGACACCAAAATTCTGATCAGAAGATTCGGTCGCGAACAGGTAAATGCATTTATAACGCTGCGAATCCAGGCCCTGTTTTTCATGAGAGTGCGCTATGATCCGGTGCTACCGGCTCAAGCGGAGTTTGGGATGGATCCGGTTGAGATTTATTCTGATAGTGCTATGGGGATGAATGATTTTTTTGATCAGGATGCAATGATTGTTCCGCTTATATCGGACCCCCACGAACGGGAGGTCCAAAAGATGAGGGAAGAGGAGATCAGCCGGTTGATTACAGAGAATAAAGAGGATACCCGGAATGATAAGAAGGCGTTGCACCATAAGGCCGATCCGTTGGTCGATGAGATTGACCTTCATATTGAAGAACTGGTGGAGGATCACGGCAGTCTTTCAGGCAGGGAGGCCCTTGATATCCAGATGGCAAGGTTTACAACTACCCTTGAGGGAGCCTTGCGGGGGAAGACTAAGCGGATTGTTTTTATTCATGGTGTTGGTAACGGCAAGCTGAAATATGAAATCCGAAGGACCCTGGACAAGAAATATTCACGACTAAGGTACCAGGATGCCTCATTCCGGGAGTATGGTTATGGTGCTACCATGGTAATTATCAGAAAATAAATAGTTTTTAGTAGTTTAGTTTAACTTAAACCCCACCTCTTTTAAACTCTCCGGCAGGGATTAGTGATATTCCTGTAAATTTCATTCAGCAAATGGATTATCCATTCCAGGCTGATTGGTCGTATAGGAATTAATTACTCGTAGATTATAACTATTTCCGGTACAATTTTTGATGTAAATAATTAAATTATAAGTTGTTTTACTTAATTTTGCAGTTCAGCAGGCCGTTCCATCGCTTCCCGCTTTATACGGGGGGGAGGAAAGTCCGGGCAGCACAGGGCATCACGCTTCCTAACAGGAAGATACCTGTGAGGGTATGGAGAGCGGAGAAGAAAATAACCGCCCCGGCAATCCGGGGTAAGGGTGAGAAGGTGAGGTAAGAGCTCACCGGTCCGTTTGGCGACAAACGGAGCCGTCCGCCCCGTGAGCTGTAAGGCCATGTATATTTCGGGTTTTCTGATAATTCAGAAAGGCAGGGTTGCCCGCCCTGGTATTCTGCTCTGCAGGATAACCGGAAGGGGTAGGTCGCAAGAGGCAATTGGCAACAATTGTCCCAGATAAATGATGGAAATCCCTTTTGGGATACAGAACCCGGCTTACAGGCCTGCTGATTTTTTATCTTCTAAAAACCGCTATAAAACCTGCAAATTAATATTTGCGGCCCCCTCAATGCTCTGCTGACCCGGTTATAACCTTTACCTGCTTGCCTTTTTACCTGAATTTCTCAATCGGCTTTATTGAAAATTGAAATTACCTTTAATTTTGTTTACGGGTCGCCGTAAGATGGGCCGTAATATCAGAACCTCTGGCCAGGATTAACAGAACCTCTGGCCAGGATTAACAGAACCTCTGGCCAGGGTCTATCCCGCAACCAAAACCGGGTAGTGAACCAATTTGAGTGATTAATTGTTTAAGACTTTGATATCGAAATCTTAAAGGAAATCTTAAACCCGATCCAATGAAAAATCCAGGCATCCTTAAAATGATCAGGGCTCCCTTCCTCAGCTCTATTCTTGCGCCAATATTTGCCGGTACGCTTTTGTCAATAAGTATTAACGGTTATATAGATGCTCCTGCTTTTATCATCGTAACAATAATAGGAATTGGACTGCATATTGCCACCAATGTCTACAATGATATCTATGACACCATACAGGGGACCGACAAGGTGAATGTGCATCGCAATGAAGCCAGCGGAGGCTCAGGGGTGCTGATTGACGATCCCGGCCTGATGGGAAAGATGTTTTTCCTTGCCCGCATTTCACTGGTTATTGCCCTTGCAGGAACAGTTATCCTGACTTTTTTTCTGGAACCAGATCTCCGGCCATACCTTTGGGTTCTGTTCCTGCTTTCGGCCTTTTTCAGCAAATATTATACTGCAGCTCCTGTTAAGCTTGCCTACAGGGGACTTGGTGAGTTCTCCGTCTGGTTTGCATTTGGCCCGATGGCCGTCCTGATAGCAGCATTATCCCAGAATATCGGTTTCCATCCTCAGGTCATAATGCTTATGCCGGTTACCGGTCTCAGTACCCTCTCCATATTGCTGGTTGGACAAATGATAGACCTGGAGGCCGATAGAAAAGGGGGTAAACACGGGGTTGCATCAAGACTCGGAACCAGGTTTACATCCTGGTTATATATGATGGTTCAGATCTTACTGGTATTGAATGTTATTACAATATCATTTCTGTATCCCGGTCCCCGCTGGACTTTTATCATGGCGCTGGTGCCGTATATTTTTATATTTCCCGGGGCTGCAAAGATAATACTGAGCGACCATGACAATCCGGAATCGCTGAAAACAGGTGCAAAACTCACAGTGCTTACCCATATTGCTTTTTCACTGCTGTTACTGGTTGCATTTATAATATATATATTATTAAGTACTTAACCGGTTCAGACAGGATGGTTAAGCTTTACCAGTTTCCGGGCTCCACGGATCAGACCAGGTAAGTCAATAGCAGAAAAAACAGTGGAGCCATTCCCGATCCAAGTATATTTACAACATCATTCGGGGAGAGACCATCCCCTTTTAGGCTCATAAAACGCCATTTCATAAATTTTTCTTCCGCGAAAGCCCCCAGAAAAGTATCGGCAAAACAGGCGAGAAATCCTGAGATGGATAAAACGGTGATCATTGAGAAATTATATTCCCCGAAGAACAGGTAGAAGGAAGTTGCTGAGATTATTGCTGATGCAGCAAGTGCCGCAGTTGTTCCTCCTGGGGAGATGCCTCCGGTAAAACCGGCAGGATGCATTTTAAAATCTGCAACTGAAAAGCTTCTTTTGTTTATAACGGGCCCGATTTCACTTGCCCAGGTATCTGCCGTTACGGCAGCAAGAAGAACGATGAAAAAGTAAATAAAGATATCATTGCCGGTAACCATAAACATGGCAGAGGAAAGCAGCGCCCAGATAATATTTGCAAATACCTGCCATACATTGCGGCGGTTCAGTCCCCGCTCCTTTTTCAAAAGCCTGGTATTCAGATTTGTAAAAAAAACCGATGAAATAAAGAAGAACAAAACAGGAACAATCCATATGAAACCGGGCACTATGAGAAAATATACCCCCAGCAGATAGGCCGACAGACTTCCGGCACGACTTAGAATATTCAGCCTTTTAAGCAGATAGCTTCCTGAAGACAGCACAAGCAGTCCGGCCAGCAGGAATGCAGGGTCAAAAAAATGGTTTTCATATGTCAAAAAGAAAAGCGCCAGTCCGGCAGGAATTGTGAAGTTGTCGGATCCCCTGAAAGAAATAACCTCCATGTTTACAGATAAAAAAAGCGCAAGCAGGATATAAGTGAGGTTGCCTGCCATCGGAGATGGCAGGAAGAAATAAAGAATTACCAGAGTAGTTACAGAAAAAGCTATTGTACCGTACATGCTTTTTCTTTCTGTAAGAATTCTGAAACTGCCGTTGAATCTCAGTATCCGGCCGGCCAGCCAGGCAGCGGTATCTGAGAATGTCAGAACCATAACTGTTATCCTGAAATAATCCGGTGGTTGGTTGTATAAAATCAGAAATGAAAATATCACCCCAACAGGGTAGAAAAGTGTTCCCAGGCTGGAATCCGATGTCTTATGAAGGGCGTTAAATTGTCTGAAATTATAGGTAAGGAAGGCGAACAGGGCGCCTGTAAGAAAGAGTATCAACAGGATATTCCTTTCCACAATAAAAGAGAGTGCAATTATCATGCAGCCTGTTACAAGATGCACCGTCTTTCTGATTACATGGCTCTTTTTGTTTGGCATTGCAGATCTAAAACATACCTGATAACAATCATACAATGCTAATTGTTTGCTCTTACCTCCGACCAGCTCATTTCGGGAATTCGTATGCGGGCAAGGATAAATGCCAGGATCAGTCCGCTCAACATCTGCCAGATTCCCCACCAGGCAGCCATAAAGGCCATACCACCGTTTGCATGAAAAATATTGAATATCAGTATCAACGCCAGTCCGCTGTTCTGAATACCTGTCTCAATACTCAGGGTTCGCCTGTCCGCTATCGGAACCCTTGCCACGGTGCCTACAATATAACCGGTTGAAAGGGTCTGAATATTCAGAAGGAAGACCAGCAGTCCGATCGGGAAAATAACCGCTGTAAAATGTTCAAGGTTTGCCACCAGTGCCCCGGCAATGAAACTCAGGTACAGCACCACGGAGGTGATCTTGATGCGCTTCATGTTCCTTTCGGCAAAATTGGGAAACTTGTGTGCAAACCACATTCCAGCGATAAGCGGTATGCCCAGGAGGATGAAGACCGTCCTGGCCATCTCAAGGAAATCAATATGTATTGGAATATTCAGATGCCCTGCCTTCTGATAATACCTGACGTACATTCCTCCCCAGAAGGCAAAATTAAAAGGGGTGAAGAATGTGGCCGACAGGGTGGCAAACGCAGTGAGCCCGACCGACAGGGCAATATTTGCCTTTGACAGGAAAGAGATAAAATTTGAGATATTACCCCCCGGGCATGCGGCAATCAGTATCATACCCATTGCTATAGAAGGAGGCGGGTTCAGCATGATAACAAGGGCGAAAGTGAGTGCAGGCAGGATCAGGAACTGGGAAATTATGCCGAGAATAGCGGATTTGGGATAGATAAAGATTTTACGGAAATTATCTAATTTAATCTCCATTGCAACCCCAAACATAATACAGGCCAGGGTTATATTCATGTATAAGAGACCTCCCTCGGAGAAGTTGAGCCTGATATCATCAATTGCTGCCAGAGCTTCATACATGATATTAATGTTTTGTCTGGTTGAATTATCAAATATAAAGCGGATTTTTAAAAAGGCAATTATTTTGGCCGGTTTTTGGACATTTGAACGCGGTTTGATAAATTGTCATTTTTTCTGAAAAATTGTCATTTACTGATAGTTTGGCAGGATTTGTGCTTCCTGGTCCCGCAATTTTAAAAGTTTTGCAAATTCCGTACAGTTAACAATTTTTAACTGAATATTTTAATAATAATGAGTTTTTCATCCCGTTAAAAATTTTAATATTTACACTTCAAAACCAGTCTCATATGGAGGTATCAATTGACATTAAGGAGTTAAACGAACGGATCAAACAGGAGAGCTCATTTATTGAGCTTATCAACCAGGAGTTATCAAAGGT
>SLKJ01000195.1 GCA_007134675.1 Bacteroidales bacterium | reverse complement strand
TGACGCGAAACCAAAGAGAGACGATAATGCCATCATGACACACAAATATGTTACACTGCCTCTTTTAATGGTGAATTTCATAATAATCCCAGTTAACAAGGTTGTGAAAAGAATTCTTTGATGGAAAATCTGGAAAAGAGGATTCTGGAAGAATTAAAGGATGGAAGTAAAAAGGCATTTGAATATGTCTTTAAAACCTACTATTATCCCTTATGCAAATATGCTGAAGAGATACTCAGAGACCCCGATCAGGCTGAAGATCTGGTAGAGACCTTGTTCATTGTCATCTGGGAAGAAAGAAAAAAGATCAATATCCATACTTCGTTCCGTTCCTACCTTTACAGAAGTACTTACAATGCCTGTCTTAATGTTCTGAGAAAAAGAAAATCCGAAAGCAGGTACCGTGACTTCTTCATTGATAATGCAGACTTTTCAAAGAACCATGACTATGGCTCTTTATCCTATCCGCTTTCAGGAATTATAGAGCGGGAAATGGAAGAAAAGCTTAACAGGGTTATTAATGAGCTACCCCCACAATGTAAAAAAATCTTTTTGTTGAGCAGGGTTGATGAGATGTCGCATCAGGAAATTGCCAACAAGCTTGATTTATCTGTAAATACCGTTAAGGGCCAGATTATGATAGCCCTGAAAAAAATTCAGGCTGCATTGAAAGATATAACATATTGACATTCCTCAAAATTTATAATTGAGTTTATTTTTATTTATCAGATAATACTTTTCAACAAAAACAAAAATCTGCTATGATGACAATTATTGATAAGGAAAGGTATCGTCGCTATAAAAGTGCCCGGGTTGGCACTGACGGCCATTTGTTATATGAATTGTGGTTACCATTTCTATTGTTTGGCAGTATGGGCGCTATTACCTGGGCTATCAGGGGAACCGGCGGGTGGGGAGGTATTGATGGCACGATTGTGCCTGGGTTGACGTGGGGACTGTTATGGTATTATATATGTCATCGCAGGGGTATTGATGCCCGTGGTATAGTATTATGGCTGGGACTTGGTCTTGCGCTGGGTGGAGAGCTTGGTTACGGACAATATGTATCGTGGATTCAGGGCAGGTTCCATGCGGGTGATGAAGTATTATATATTGAGCCATGGAAAGGTTACGCCTGGTTTGTAATATGCGGTATCGGGTGGGCAGCTCCAGGAGGAATAATTCTGGGATGGGCTGTAAACAGCACCGTATCAGTCCGCGTCTGGTTTGTACGAATTATATTGATTATCCTTTTTCTCTCAATAATTCTCAACCTACCCCTGTTCGGGACAGGTATTATTAACCGGCTGGGTACATTTTTTATTAAAAGCTCTCCCGGATTATTGTTCCCGAATGCCAGTATGAATCTTTATCAGGGGGAGCTGGACAGTCATCTTTTGCGTACTGTTTATACCAACACGCAGAATTTTGCTGCTCTTGTCTGGTGGCTTATTGCCTTGTGCATTTCTGCCTGCCAGCGCGACCGTGCCACCCTGATGTCAGGTGCTGTAATTGGAGGTGGTTTCGGTATTGGTTTTGCACTGAGCGCAGTCTGGTGTTTGGGTTATAGTTTTGCACCCGCTTATACAGACTGGTGGAAAATATGGGAGTTGCAATCCGGTTTTAGTCTGGGGATTCTTTATGTTATAGTATTGTACCTCTTTACAGGCAGACTGGAGGAGAGCAACGGGCATGGCGAAAAACTTAAACCCGTTAACTCCTATCAATTCAGATCATTTTCCGTATCTCAAACAGTAACTACCATTTTTCTGGCTATTGGCGGTTTTGCACTTATATTCGTGGCAGGATACGAGTATTTTTTTTGGACGGGACTTCTGCTGGCACTATTTTACATGGTTTCTTTAAGTGCTGTTAGTTTTTTTGGCACTTCTGATGTGACAGAATTGCGCAAGCGCGTTTCCATTTTATACAGCGTGTTTTTGCTTATTTTTATTCTTTTACATGGTGCTACATCACGTGCAGGGGTATTACTTGAATTATACGATGGTGAAGAGGTTAATCAATACGCATGGCCTTTGGAACGCATTATGCTGTTTTTACCCGTTGCTTTATTGTTGATATTCTTTACCCTGAAACATCTGTTCAGGATTTATCGATCTCCGTCATATTCAACCATTGAAACCAGAAGCCTTGAAGTGTACATGACTGACCTTTTTACCTTTATCAGTTTTACAGGTGCAATTTCAATTTCAGGCTACTCCCCGTGGCCCTCAAAAATTGTGGTGCTGTATGCCCTGCTGCTCTTTGTTGCCCTCTTTGCCTTCACTCGTATCAATCGACATTTAACGGATATTGGTATATGATCCGGGTCATTAAAAGGATACTATAAACTTTTCCAGTTTAAAAAGTTGATAGCCTTGTATATTAGCTATTACTGATTAAAATACACCAACATTTTTTTTAATCTGATTAGTACTCCTGCAGCTTTTTCGTGTCATATATAGGGGTGTTGGGTCCTTATTGGAGTTTCCCCGGCACACTTGAAATTATTTATTATTAATGATAACCTGTTGATGATATTGGGTTTGTTTTTGGTATTTTTAAAGTATATAGCTGATGAAAGATAAATCAATAGATGATCTGGTATTGAAATCTTTTCAGGGCAAAGCAGATGAAAAGGATTACGAAACGATACGCAAATGGCTTAAATCCGATAGATCCAATTTAGAATATTACAGGGAAATACGGGATTCATGGATTGCTGCAGGAATAGCTACCAACCAAAATGAATATAATTGTGAAAAGGCATGGCGAAGAATTTCCCGCCGGACAGGTATTAAATGGTTCGGTGCTCCCTGGATCCAATCGGGCTGGGAAAAAATTGCTGCTGTTATTATATTTGCCTTTGTTTTAGGGGGGCTGGGCTATTATTATTATTATCATTCCCAAAATGATTTTTTCATTGAAAGGGAATATATAGTTAAAACTCCCCCTGGTTCCAGGACTTTCCTTGTTTTGCCTGACAGCACCAGCGTCTGGCTCAATGCAGGCAGCACCCTCAGGTATCCGGCCGATTATAATATTACAGAACGTTCAGTACACCTTACCGGTGAAGCATATTTTATTGTTGAATCCGTCAGTAACCTTCCATTCAGGGTTTATGCAGATGACATTGTCATTAATGCCCTGGGCACTGAGTTTAACGTAAAGGCTTATCCTGGTGAGGATCAGGTTGAGACCACCCTTGTTTCAGGCCTTGTCACACTGGAGTGGGAAACTCCTGATGGAGAGGTTGAAGAAATACTTCTAGAGCCCGGGCATAAAGCTTACTTCACAGTTGGTGATCCAATAACTGATTTAATTGATATACCTGAAATAATTGAAGGTGAGGTTGATGGCATAATAAAAGAAAGTAATGACAGATCATCGACTCCGGACCAGTCTTCGGACAGGTTTATTGTTCGGGAAGATGTAAACACTGAGGTTTACACTTCATGGAAAGATAACCGATTGATTTTTGAAAGGAAAAAGATGGTTGATGTTGCAGTGATTCTTGAGAGAATGTACGATGTTGACATTACTTTTAAAGATGCATATCTAAAAGGGTATCATCTTTCCGGATCATTGGAGCTGAAAACCTTTGAACAGCTTCTTGAGGCTATCAGGCTTACCATTCCGCTTGATTACAGTATTGATAACAGGGATGTTTTTTTAAAACTTGACCGGGAATCAAGGGACCGGTATGATAAGCTGAATAATTGAACAGTTAAAATGCACATTGCCGGCCCAAATTAAGATTATATGATAAAAGTTTGTAGTTAAAAAAGATTGGGAGAATTAGGGGTTCTCCCAATCAGAAATAAATGTAACAAAGCTTTAGTAATTAACCTGGGAACTATGCATTAAGGGTAATGCCTTTTCTGCAAATTTCCCCATTATTAATCCTAAAACCTTACTAAATTATGAAAAAAAAACCTAACCGTCAAACCTTCTTTCCCTTCGGAAAAAAGAACCCCCCCCTTTTAATTATTAAACTGCTATTGTGTTTTATTTTGATTTCTATGCTGAATGTTTCAGGCAGCATATTTTCTCAGAATAACACTTTTGACCTTTCAATGAGAGATGTAAATGACCTCATTGTTATCACTCCTGCCGAATCAGTTATCCAGCAGAGAGCTGTTTCCGGAACAGTGACCGATGCAGCAGGGGATCCTCTGCCTGGAGTATCCATTGTAATTCGCGGAACGACACAGGGAACGGTTACAAATGCGGATGGCCGCTATTCCATCTCAGTTCCTGATGATCAGTCCATACTGATTTTTTCATTTGTAGGAATGCAGAGACAGGAAATTACAGTACAGGGGCGATCAGTAATTAATGTTACAATGGCTGCGGAAACTATCGGTGTTGAAGAGGTGGTGGTTACCGCCCTTGGAATCAGCAGGGAGCGGAAGGCTCTCGGCTACTCAGTTGCCGAAGTTGGCGGAGAAGATGTTCAGAGAGTTGTTCAGGAAAATTTCATGAGCTCTCTGTCAGGAAGAGTTGCCGGTGTTCAGATTGCTTCAACCGGTGGTCCCGGATCGTCTGTAAGTATGGTTATAAGGGGTGCCTCATCGCTTACAAATGATAACCAGCCGCTCTATGTTGTTGACGGTGTTCCTTTCAACAACACACTTGCAAATGTTCAGCAGACTGGCGACAATAATAACGTTGATTTTGGCAGTGGCATTTCAGACATCAATCCCCAGGATATTGAAAGTATTACCGTTCTGAAAGGTCCCAGCGCTGCTGCACTTTACGGGTCCCGTGCAGGTAATGGCGTTGTGCTTATAACTACAAAATCGGGCAGGCGTGTTGATGCACTGAGGGTAGAAGTAAACTCAAGCACTGTTTTTGAATCTCCCTATGCTTATCTTGACATGCACAACATACTTGCCAATGGCCGCCGACCCTTCACACAGGACAGCCGGCCTGTTACAGGCCTGCCTTATTATGATGTCCCTGCCTATGATTCTTACTGGTGCGGGCCCGAGCTGGACGCCGGTATGATGGGGTATGTTTTCCCTTTTTATAATGAAGCCGGTGAGCTTGAAGCAAGACCACTTGTATCACATCCTAACAACTTCAATGACTTTTTCCAGACTGCTTTTACCACAACCAACGGATTCTCCGTTACAAATGCCTATGACGGGTTCAATTACAGGTTGTCATATGATAATATGCAGCATAAAGGTAATATACCCAACACTGATCTTAACAGGAATTCAGTGAGGTTTAATTCCTCTGCAAGGGTTTTTAACAACTTTACATTGAATACAAGCATCAGCTATGCCAATTCAGGTGCCGATAACCGTGCTGCAGGCAACAGGTGGGCGAATCCAATGGAAAACCTTTACAGAAGGGTTAACTCTTCCATTGACATTAATGATCTCAGGGATTACTGGATGCCAGGGCAGGAAGGCCTCCAGCAAATTGGTCCCTACAACCTTGTTATCAATCCTGATGGGACTACTAGAAGGGGAGCCATGAATGATAATCCCTGGTTCCTTGCTTATGAAGTTAACAATGCTTTCAATAGAGACCGCGTAACCGGCTTCGCACAGTTTGAATGGCAGCTCCTGGATGGTTTGACGCTGATGGGGCGTTACGCTCATGATCATTACAATGAAAGCCGTGAGACTAAAATCCCCACCAGCTATTTTCGTGATCCCAATGGTGTCTATGGTTTGACGGATATTTACAGAAGAGAGCAAAATGCTGATTTCCTGTTATCATACAACACCAGTTTTGATCAGTTCAGTGTTTCTGCAAATGCCGGTGGTAACTATATGAAAAATTATTTTAAACATCGTTATGACCAGACCAGAAACAGGGCAGGTGGCCTGACAGTGCCCGGTATCT
>SLKJ01000178.1 GCA_007134675.1 Bacteroidales bacterium | reverse complement strand
TTCAAAACCGGGATCATCAAAACTGAAGTTACCGTCAACATTTGCATTGCCATCACTCAGTACCGAATCACCAAGTGTATCACCGTAAGTGAGGTCACTTGCTGTGGGCCAGGTGTCAACTACAGGTACGGCTTTATTTATAATAAAAGTTGTATCCTGTGTACCTGTATAGTTGCCGATTCCCGTTACTGTAACTGTGGCTGTGCCGGCATTTACATTATTTGAATAGCTGAGGGTATAATGAGTTCCTTCAACAAGTACTGTTTCACCGTCTTTTACTTCAGGTGAAGGGGTATGGGCTGAACCGGTATATGTTACAGGAGTAATGTCACCGATAGTCAATGTACCGGCACTCTTCGCGTTGATCGTCATTGTGCCTGTTGCAACACCTTCATAGTTGCTGTCATCAACTGTCGCTGTTACTGCATAACTTCCTGCATTGATTCTTGTCGCAGGATCATAAGCAAAGTTAACTGTAAGCCCGGAAGGTTCTGTTGTTGCACTTGCTGATTTTTCCATGCCGTCATAAGTATGGATCATATCTCCAAGTGTAACTGTTGCAGAAGCTTTGTTTGTTGTGACACTTACCATACCTGTAACTGTTTCATAGTTGGCTGTATCATCAGGTGTGAATGTTACGGCATAGCTTGCTGTACCGGCATTCGGCTCAAAGGTCGGATCATCAAAGCTGAAATCACCGTCAACATTTACACCCCCGCCTATAAAGACAGAATCACCAAGTGTCTGTCCATAAGTAATGTCAATTGCCGTGGGCCAGGGGTCAACTGTCGGCATCGCTTTATTTATCACAAGTGTGCCTGTGGCACTGCCTACGAAGTGGGCATCCACTATCGTTGCAGTAACGGCATAACTTCCTGCATTTACCCTCGTATCAGGAACATAAACAAAATTAACTGTAAGTCCGGACGGATCTGTATCGGCAGTTGCAGATTTCTGTGTTCCATCATAAGTATGGACAAGATTCCCAAGAGTGACTATTGCCGTTTCTCTTGTTTTCTGAACGGCAGGATTCCCTGTCGAATCAATTGTCTGATAATATTCTGAACCTGATGTCCCGTTATACTCTATTACCTTGACAATATATTCAGTGTTTTCAAGAAGACCCGTTACAGTAACGCTTGAGCCTGTTCCATTATAAACAGCATACCACCCTGTAGCACCGATCTGAGTGCCGTTCCCGAAAACAGTATCAGCAGTATAAGTGGTTCCATCAACAGGAGCAGGACTCCCATAGTGAGACTGTCTAATGAAAACAATATTATATGCACCGTCTCCTCTTGTCCAAGAAATATCGAACTGATCAAGTCCGACATTTGTAAAAATAATATCCGTCGCCTGAACAGTGGGAGCAGCAGTTTTAAATGAAATTACATTTGAGTTTGAACTTGTTCCGTCAGCATTTACAGATCTCACTCTGTAATAATATGTCACTCCCGGATTAAGTCCTGTAATATCAAAACTTGTAACATTCCCCACATCAAGATTTTCATACCCTATTAAAAAACTATAAAAACCTGCATTGTTTGAAACATCAAGTCTGTAACCTGTTGCATTCCCCACAACATTCCAGTTTGCAGTTGCTGAAGTTTGCTCAACATTTGTTGCCGCAGTTGCAACAGGAGTCCCGGGACCTGTATAAGTAATTGTAATAGGAGGACAACTTACTTCATTACCGGAAAAGTCATCAACTGTCAGAATTACTTCAATTGAGTCCCCGATGTCAGTTCCGGGAGGAGGATCCTGTGTCACCCTCACATTTGATGCACAGTCATCTGTTGCTTCCACAAGTCCGGTATAATCAGGAAGAGCGCTCGCTGTTGAATTTTGATCTCCGGGACACGATGTTATCACCGGAGGATCTGTATCACCCGACTCAATTTCAATAGTAAATTCATAATTAACTTGTTCAGCACAGACATTTGTCCCTTCAACTTCAAAGACATAAGTACCATCAGCAGGAGGTGTAAAAACAACATTAGGTCCCGTTGACTGATTAAGATGAGTTGATGGACTCCATGTCCAAGTATCATAAGCTTCGTGGTTCTTTATCTCAAGATCAATACCTGTAAGACTGCATATTTTAAAAAACAAAGGATCAGTAATATCAACGCCATTAGCAAGAACCCCTGTGAGTTCAGCAAACGCTGTATCAACCTGAGTTGCATCAAGAATGTAAGCATATCTGACAATTTTTGTCTCACCAGGCACAAAATTGTCAAGCTTGAAAGAAATTGATATCGCCTGATCAGCGGTTACTGTCCCTGACTGATTATACCTTGGGCTACAACGATTCGACTCTCCAGGACAGTCTGAATCAGAATAACAGTGAAGATTTATGTTGGAGTCACATGCCATTCCATTCCAAATAGCTTCAGGATTTCTGTTTGTAAACCCTCCATGAGTAACTCTTGCCCTTTCATCAACTGCTGCAAGCCCGAGGAAAATACCATAAGCAACTCCTTCAGCTTTAACCAGAGCCCTGTTTTTTCCTTCAGGGTCAGTGTGCGGCTGAAGAACTATCGTATTTATGGTATCAAAGTTTCCTGTCCATGGCTGTTCATTATCGGGGTCAACATTTCTCATGTAATAAACATTGTTCATTGTTGAGCCTGTTGTATTGGTAAGCTCAGCTTCTATAGTAAAATATGTCCCTTCATGATCGAATCTCACAGTCTGCTTAATTTCCATTCCATTAACAGCCCCATTCCAATAGGCAATATGTCTGTTACAAACATAATCCCTCGAAACAGATGTCATAGGTATCTGATATGCATTCTGACATCTTCCATTATTGTGATAGTTGTCACCATCAAAACGGACTCCGAAACCTTCTTCCGGATTTCCGGGAAGAAAAAAATCTCCGGCAAAAGGAGGCGTACCGACATCCCAACCGTTTTTATCAATATCTGCAACAAAACCTAAACCATGAACATTTGAGTGAAATCCCAAAGGTGCTCGCTCAGATGTGCCGAAACAACCACACTCTGCGATTCCAACTTCCATATATTTTCCACGAAGAAAAATATTATCATTAACTGTCAAGCCATAGAAAAAGTATAATACAGAGATATCCGATCTGTTATAGTAGTTAACATCTGAAGCATTACCCTGACTAAAAGCTGTGTCCTGAAATTCAAGCGTAATGTCATGAACAGAATCCTCATATTCATGATCGACACTATTTCCCGAAAGAAAAAAAGTCAAAACATTGTCACCTGTTTTTATAACAGAAGGTGTAAGTCCTGCCGGAACATTTGTAACAACAACTTTGTTGTAAACAACAAAATCATCCCCTATGTTGCCCGTTAATTCATCTCCGCCATACTCATTAAAAGTAATTATTATTTGATTTTCAAATTTTTTGTCTTATATTTGTTTGACAAACCAAAATCTAAAAAGATGAAAAAACACATTACTCGAAACCGGATTGCAATTTTTTCATTTATGGCTATTGCAGCTTATTGCTTTATGATCGCATCGTCATTTGACATTGGCTGGGAGAGTTACAAGCTCGGTTATTGGATGGGCTCCGGGGGAGTCAACAATCAGACTGTCGGTACACCTCCCAATCCGGATGTTCCAAAAAGTGTCCACCGGATTTCCCTGAAACCGGAAGGAGGCTATCGTGATTTTTCAACAAAGGTGCATAACAATAAAGATGGTTCCATTCTGGATGCTCGTTTTTCAGGGGTACAGGTGGCACTGCCACATAATTTTGACACTCCCCGGAAAGTCGTTCTCTATGACTTCATTGATGGGATCCTGATGTTTATATTGATGTTTATTTTCATTATGCTTCCCATCAAATTCGCAAGATTGATGCTCTCAATAAAAAAGGAATCGATCTTTAACAAGAAAAATGTGAACAGAATAAGGAGTATTGGGATAATGGTTATATTAATTTATATTGTCACAATTGTGCACAAGTACATTCACTTAAGTATCAATCAGATCCTTTTTGACTTCCCCGATTATATCATTTCCGGGCCTTCAACAGATGCTACGTTGCTGGTGGTTGGGACGGCTGTGCTGGTGATGGCCGAAATCCTTTCAAAAGGCCTTGAGATAAAAAGGGAACAGGAACTTACCATATAAAATAATATAAATGTCTATAATTGTAAATCTTGATGTAATGATGGCCAAAAGGAAAATATCCCTTAATGAGCTGTCGGAAAGGGTGGGGATAACACCGGCCAATCTTTCGATATTAAAAACCGGAAAAGCAAAGGCGATCCGGTTCAATACACTCGAGTCTATTTGCAGGGAACTGGATTGCCAGCCGGGTGATATCCTGGAATACAGCAAAAGCATTCAACAAGTTATGATTTCAGGTGATTGACAGGGTGCTCGCCACATAAGGAGCTCGCACGCGGCGATCCTGTTGTCCTCTGCAGCAAAATAAGTCCCCATGCCTGAAATAAGAAAGGGGATGGGCAATCTCCACTGATTGACAAAAAGCATTGGCCATCTCAGGTTCGGATAGATCACATTATTTTTAAGATGGAAATCCCAGAGGACAAAAAACATCCCAACGTGATAAAGGATCAACAGGCCGAACACTATAACCCTGAGCCAGTCCAGATCATATCTGCGTATCCCTTTTTCTCCTGCCATCTTTTGACGGAAATGAAGGTTTATCCGGTCAAAAATACTAATTCAGTCAAATTAACGATGATTTGGTTAAACTTTAGTATTTCCCTCGCTTACTTATACAGCTTTCAAACTCTAATTCAGGCAGGCTTGTGTGTTCGCCTGATTTCATCATGATATTCTTCGATCTGCTGCAGGCTACCGTGGATTCAGAGGCGAAAAGTTTATCCCGTCGGGCTCCTGCCCGGCATTAAGATATCCGGTTATCTCAAAGGTTTCCAGGTCGATGATTGCAACAAGGTCTGACCTGGTGCTCGCCACATAGGCAGTCCTGTTGTCAGGGACGACAAGTCCAATCGGAACCGATGTACCCTCGAAATCGGAAAAATACCTTCCATCATCTCCATCCTCCGGCTCAGGCAGTGTTAGCCTGATGCTGCCTGCAAGTTCCCTGGTAGCGGTTTTAAAAACAGAAACATCGCCGGAGCGGGCATTGCTTACAAGAAGATACCAGCCGTTGGGAGAAAATCGTGCCCTGATGGGGAAATTTCCTCCCTGGACCTTATCGAGTCTTTCAAGCGTTTCAGCATCAAATATGGAAATCGTATTTTCACCGCGATTAGTTACCCATACCTCTTTCCCGTCAGGACTTACCGCAATTCCCTCGGCCCCTTCGCCACTATAAACGCGGTCGGTCAACTGTCCTGATTCAAGATCGAACACGGTTATATTGCCTGTGCGGATACTTGAGACAAAAGCCCTCTTCATATCGGGTGTTGCCGCAACCATGTGGGATACATCTTCGCCGGTATACATCTGATGAAGTATTTTTCCCGCTTCAACATCAACCATCAAAAGGTTACGGCTGCCTTCAGTTGTAACAAGTATATTAGTGGTTCCGGGCATCCATTGCATGCCATGAGGTCTTGTATTATTTCCCAAATCGATCACCCTTAACAACTCCAGATTCTCCACATCGTAAACAGATAGAGAATTTCCGGGATTATCGCGATTCCCATAATTGCATACAACGGCAAAGCGGCCGTCCTCAGATACCTCCACCTCATGGGGCTCAACACCCGTCGGGAGTATCTTTAAAATGTCCCCTGTTGCCCTGTCGATGAAATAGACATCATTGCTGCTTTTATTGGCAACAATTATTACCCCGGAAACAATTCCATCCGGTAATGCAGAAAGTATCCTTCCTGAAAAGGCTAACAACAACAGGAGCAGGCTAGCATATTTACTGACTCTTCTCATAATCAAAGCATTAAATTGTAATATGG
>SLKJ01000088.1 GCA_007134675.1 Bacteroidales bacterium | reverse complement strand
GTATTTGGGTTATTGGTATTTGGGTTATTGGTATTTGGGTTATTGGTATTTGGGTTATTATAAATATTGGGATTATTATCATGATAATAATAACTGTAACTTCCCGGCAGATCAGCGAATTGAAAGGAAGTATTATTGTCGCAAAACCGGGATGCAGTAGAAGAATAAGAGATCCCTGATCCAAACAGGAAAATAAAGTTCATAGCAATCACCAGACATAAACACCTGTAAATAAAGGTTTTCACATTCTGAAGCATTCCAGTTTTACTAATCAGTATCATTACTTTATTACTTGCATAACAGAACAGAATTTTCATAAATAATACCTTAAACCAAGGCTGAAAACCCACCGGTTTCTGAATTCGTTTACTCTGTATTCTTCATATTCATATCGCAGACTGCCTCTGAGAAGGAAGGCTGTCCCGATACTTTTGCTCAGTTCAGCTCCTATGTTTGTAGTATTGAGATATAACCTGTCGGCAAGATCGGAAAAAGTATCGTCCGGCGAGAACCCAAATCCAAATATAATGCCGGCATAATCATCAGCAGAACTGAAGTATTTCCTTGCGTTTATATACCATGAACCGGACCATCCGTTATCACCCGGAAAGATATACGGTCTGAGTGAAAACCACATATTAGCATAATATTTGCCAACAGATCCGGTATAGAATAAATATGTCCTGTCCCAGTGCATAAAACGTAATCCAAGTGATGCTTCGAAACCACGCGGGAGGTTCCTGAAATACTCGAAAGCCCCCCTGTGGCCAGGGAACACCTGTAAGAGTGAACGTTTTCGTGAATAGGCATAATTGATTAAAAGATAACTATCCGGCGATATCCTGGGATATGATTCAATTTCATATTGCAGTGAAGGGTACCGGGTCATTCCGGTACCGTCAATATAGGTGTTGGCAAAGTTTAGTTTAACGGTTACAGGGCCACGTGAAGTAAAATGTGAATAACCTGCCGTACCCATGTGGAAATTCCTTGAATAGGGTTCATTAAAATATTCTCCAAAGTACCCTGACAGCAGGTAACTATTTTCACGATAATAGTAGAATCCGGGAGCATCCAGTACTTTGAGCAATTCCAGAGCTCCTTCGTTGTCCGGATCAACTTCAAGAAGAATTGCAAGGGTTTCCCTTGTCTGATCTTCCATATCCTGATAAAGGAAAGCCATGGCCTTTTGATATAAAAATCCTTTGTCACCAGGGTGTAAGGAAAGTGCGATTTCAGCGGTTTCAACAGCCAGGCTGTAGTTTCCGTCCCATATTTCAATATCAATAAGAGCAGACAATGCATCATAATAACCCGGACTCGTATCAATGACATTGTTTATAAAAACGCGTGCTGAGTCATAATTTTCCTCCCAGGCAAATAATCTGGCAATAAGTAGGGATGCATCATGATACAGAGGGTTGCGATCAAGCAAAACCATTGCTGCCTCCCGGGCTTCCTCCCATTTATCATCAAAAGCCATGGCTTTTGCTTTAAAAAAGAGGCTGTCATCAGTAAGATCCTTAAAACCATCTTTGTCCTGAGCTGATAGGCCGGAGCTGAACCCGATAAAGACATAAGCACAACACAGAATAGAAACCAACCATTTTTTCATAATCTTATACTAATCACTTATTGCCTTTTATTTGATTTTGTTATACGGGATATAACCAAATTGGTTCAGATTGCCTGACCAATGGTCAGGAATGATCATTCAGGATACATTTTATTCTGGTAAGCAGTTCTTTGGGTTGGAATGGTTTAGTAATATACTCATTTACTCCCAGACTTAATGCCAGTTTTCTTGTTTCGTCAATGCTGACCCTTGTAAGCATTATTATCGGAAGACTTGTCTTAAGTTCATTCCTTACCAGGTGAACCAGTTCAAGGCCGCTGAAATAGGGCATATGCTGGTCAGTTATCATCATATCAATATCATTTACATACTGTTTAAGAAAATCTGCACCTGCCTTACCGTCTTTTGCTACAATTACTTCATAGCCACCTTTCATGAGACTGTATTCCAGTGCTCTTAAAGTAATCAGGTCATCTTCACAAACCAGTATCTTCATCATTTCATATTCTGTTGAACAGCAGTTTTATAGTAGTTCGTTATAACCGTCGAAATAAAAGGATAGTAAAATTCGCTGAAAAACTTACCCTTGGTCTCCACCCTGTCTCTAAGCAACATAAAATCAAAAGACCGGGACCCTGATAACCGTGAAGTAACCATTGTAACGTCAAAGTGCGAAAAACTACCGGCAAGATAATAAAAATGACCGTTATCATAATTTCTGATTACAGCCGGAAACCGATGAGGAATGTTATTTCTCCGGAGTATGCTGTCTCCCTTGGCTGTAGGGTACAATTCATAATATGATATAATTTTACTGGTATCTGCAGTATAACAGATATCAAATCTGCAGGGAAAATGTACTACCGGCGACACTCCATACCGCGCTGCCCTGTCAGCTGCTGTTGTTATTAACGGGAGCTCAATTTCAATGTGTGTTTCATTTTCCAGCACAAGAACCTTGTTTTCATGATTCAACAGGATAATCCCCGACCCGCTGTAAGGCCAGTAACCATGATTCTGTTCCTTATAAAGATTTACTATACGTGATGGCAGAAATGCATTTTCATTGTAATCCAGATTGTCATAATAAGTGCCGGTCCATCCGCTCCAGTATATACCTGCAAGTTCCTCAGTTTTGCTTCTCAGGATATCTGAAGTGGGAGACGCAAAAAAGTTAAATTCTGCAATTACCAGTTTATTCCGGGACAGCATCTTCCTTATAAAAATGTAATCCTCCATATCCAGTCCTCCATAAAGCATTCTTAAATAAGTCTCATCCGGACCATCCCCGTACCACTCCCCATATGAAAGCCCGTATGTATCAATAAACCAAGTCATATCATAATGCTCAACCAGAGAGTCTATCTCCTTATACTTGATATTTCTGACATCGTATTCCTTGTAATCCAAAGGTTTTTTGGGGAAGAAACCGTAATAATCCTTTCTTAAGTTATAGCTTCGGCCGGTAGTCCTGACAAACCTGTTATAATTAAGAATCCAGAAGGCAGCCTTATGTTCATGCCGCGAAAAACTCTGGACCGCTTTGTTCATTAACAGTATTTCCATAGTTTTTTTTTCCTTCAGAGTCCATACAAGAAAACTTAGAAGGAAAACAGTCAGGATAATGCCAATTGCGATAAGCAGAATTTTCACCGGTCTGAGAAACATATCATAACAATTTATAATTTGCTTGCCGGCTTGAAAAATAATATTCGGGCCGATTGTCGGACCATAGAGTCATATTTTAATGTGCACGGTAATATTTCATAGCTTCGGGCAGAAAATTCTTCATATCCCTTATCCTGGTGGCTGAACCTGGATGAGTGCTAAGAAATTCCGGCGGCCCGGCATCTCCTGAAAGCTGCTCCATACGCTCCCAGAATGAAACAGCTTCGCCGGGATCATACCCTGCCATTGCCATAAAAATCAGTCCAAGTCTGTCAGCCTCTTTTTCATGTGCCCTTGAATATGGTAAAATAAAACCAACAGCAGATCCAACCCCATATGCCGCAAGGAACATATTTCGGGTCTCTTCAGGCCTTTCTTTCATTGCAACTGAAAGGGCAATACCACCGGTTTGCACAATCAACTGCTGACTCATTCTCTCATTGCCGTGCCGTGCCACCACATGAGCAATTTCATGTCCCATTACTACAGCTACTCCTGCCTCATTTTTGGTTATTGGAAGGATACCGCTGTAAAAAACGATCTTTCCACCTGGCATTGCCCAAGCATTTGCCATATCCTCCTCAATAAGGTTGAATTCCCAATGAAAATCTTTGATACTCGATTCCAGTCCGTTATCTCTGAGGTAATCCTCGACTGCCGATGATATACGATCACCCACGTTTTGTATCATGGCTGTCTGCTCAGCATTTGAAGATAACTGGTGACTGGCAAGAAAGTCATTGTAATTTGTCAGGCTCATGTCAACCAGCATTGATTCAGGAAGAAACGCAACCTGTCTTCTGCCGCTAACCGGAACCGTTTTGCAGTTATACCCTATTAACTGAGTGATTAGAAGGATTATAACAACCAACAATCTATTTATTCTCATAGGGCAAAAAGCTATTTATACCGGAAAAAATGTGCACCAAAAATAGTAAAAATGTTTGGGACCGGAAGGTCATAATTGCCATGGCATAATTAAAATGGCCAGAACTGGTTATCATTCCATATCCGTTCCTTAAGATCCCTGTCCAGGTCAAACAATAATTCATAATGCCCCTTCTCCCATTCCGCCAGCCACTCAAAAAGATTCTTTTCATTTATGTCGTCAGCATTTTGGGAACTCTCAGAATAAAGTTTAATGGCTTTTGATTCCATGTCAATGGCTGCGGAGATGGCTGCAGCCTCAAAACCCGCAGCTGCTATCTGGCTCTTCATTGATTCCGATAAGACAAACTTGGAGACGGATTCATCCTGGTCATCAGGCAGCTTAACTTGTGAAAGGCCGCTCTTACCGGTAAGCTCTGCATATTTTTCCTTCAGAATTTTTGCATGAAGCACCTCCTCCTTCGCCATGATATCAAAGATATTTTTAATTCCAGGGTTTTCAGTGCTTTCAGCCACCTTTCTGTAAAAGGATTCTCCCCGCAGTTCAAGCAATATTGCAGATTTAATTATCTCAAGTAATCTTTTATTTTCCATTTGATAATCATTTAATAATAATTGGCAATGACAAATGTACATAAAATTTTTTCTGCGTAAAATTACACACAGACGCATGAAAAAATTTTATGGGAAAGCGCAGCGGTTCATCCTGTAAGTCAGAATTTTGTTAATTCTCAAAACAAAATTCTGGCTTTTTACAGGATAAATATACATTAAATTTTTTCAGCCAAAATTACACTCAGACGGATGAAAAAAAATCATTGGAAAGCAAGCAAAGACAGTCTGCATGAGATCATGGATGCAATGTGATCAAGAAGTCTTTGTTCTTCAGGTATGAACTGTGTTTCACTCTCCGGACGTATAAACTGGGTATATACAACCCTGATATAACCAGAATTTTCACTATTAACAATAAGGTCTGATTGAATGGTCCAATCAGTCAGACGGTAATCTTCTGAGCGGTATACATTATCCCGGTATAAAATTTCAACTTCACATACTGTTGAAAACTGCATGCCGGAGGGTACAATTTCCAGCATGTTTTCGAATAACTTCTTCTCAGAGGATCCGGATCTTTTAATTACCTCCTCAACCGTGTAAATACACTCCAGCTCCTTGGCCCTCTCCGATAATTTTAAAAGTGCTTTGTTGAGTTGCGATTCCATAAATTTCCGGTTTTAAATAAATTTTTATTCAAACAGAACTGAAAGTTAATGGATATTAAACAATTTAACAATCTTTTAATCTAAAAAACATACAGGTTTTATTTATATCCGGAGACTGTTTTTGTAACATAAATAACAGCACATCAAAATGATCTGGCTTCAGCATAACCTGTACCTTTGTCTGCAGTTAATACGGGATATTTCCATCCTGTTCATACTGCAGTGTGCTGAGGTCTCAGCAGGTCGTTTATTGTTTTTACCGGATTGAAGGTAGAAAGTGGAACCTCTACGAAAACGGTATTCCAGTCCGACATGGCACCGTTCCAAAGTCCGGGCAGCTCGAGAGCCTTGATTTCCTTTCCTTCTATTGACTTGTGGGAAATAAATCCGGTTTTGGGGTCACGGAAGTTGTGCAGATCAAATTTCTCCCCTTTATAGTTCCTGACGGAACAGACAAGGTCGACGGGGTTGAAGTGCGTGGATGCATCGAAAAGTTTTTTCATAAGCGGGTTTGTCAGGTTGATCTGTGAGCTTTCAACTATCTGCAGGGATACCGACTTATCTGGATTTTTCACCC
>SLKJ01000121.1 GCA_007134675.1 Bacteroidales bacterium | reverse complement strand
TCTTTCAGTCACCTGAATATTAATCAATCATGAAATACTTCCTTAAACTTTTTTTACTCCTGTTCATTTCGATCAATCTGCTTTTAAATACTTCATGTCAACATAAAGAAGCTGCTGATCATACCTCTCCCATAAGAATCTATAATGAAAATCCATTTTACTGGGAATACAAGGGAAAACCTGTATTACTGCTGGGCGGATCAAGCGAGACCAACCCTTTCAATGTTCCTGAAGGCCTTGTAGAAGAACTTGACCTGATTCAATCGGTAGGCGGCAATTACATCAGAAATACCATGAGCACCCGTGAACCGGTTAATCTTTACCCGTTCAGGATACTTGAAAACTGCCTATATGACCTAGAACAATGGAATGAGGATTACTGGCATCGTTTTGATAATTTTTTGAAATTATGCTATGACAGGGATATTATCGTTCAGATTGAGTTATGGGACCCATGGGACCATTTCAAGTCGTTAGCGCATCGTCGTGAAGGCATGGACCCCGGAAATAAGGGGCTGGGAGAGCAATCCCTACAATCCCGTCATGAACGTTAACTACACGGCTGAAGAATCGAGGCTGGCGACTGAGATAGATCATTATCCGGGAAGGGAACCTTCAGACCACGGTTTTTTTCTGACAGTTCCAGAATTGGATGACAATCCTGTGGTACGGTATTATCAGGAGCGTTATGTTGAAAGGTTACTTTCGGTTTCATTTAATTATCCTAATGTTCTATATTGCATGAACAATGAATCGGGAGAGCATCCCGAGTGGGGAGAATACTGGGCGCGTTTCATAAGGGAAAAAGCTGATCAGGCCGGCAAAGAAGTTTTTCTTGCTGATATGCGCCGTTATATTAATCTTTATGCAGAAGAACATACAAGGATTCTTCATGACCGTGTTCACTCGAATCATCTTTTAAGTGATCGTGAATCCAATGAGGCTTACTGTCTTGCTGAAGAAGGGAAACAATATGCCCTTTATTTTCCCGAATCCGGAGATGTTGTCCTTGACCTGTCTGGTTCATCCGGGAGGATGACTATCCGCTGGCTGGATATAATGAGTTCCGAATGGCTTGAAGAACAGGCACTGGAAGGTAACAAGCCTGTCAGGATAACTTCTCCCGGCGATGGTCAGTGGGCCGCCTTAATTCTGCCTTAAGGGAAGGATAATGAATAATCAGGGCAAAACCTGCTGTACATGGTAACATCAACACTGCTGGTAATGGCTGTGTGGTTTAAATAATAACAAAAAAATTAATTATTATGATTAACAATTCAGAATTTAATACAGCAGGAAGAATAAGGCAAAAAGTGAATGAAGGGTTATTATTGGTTTCTTCCTTTGCGTTGGTATTTATATTAATTCCCGTGATCTGCTTTGCACAGGATTATCAGAATGACTGGTTTTATAATCCCTTTAATCAGTACAGTGCCCATCACCGGCCTATCGGCACCGGAGCCGTTTATGCAAATGAGGATCATCCCGCAGTGCAGGACTGGCTCAAAGGTTCTCAAATAAACATTACTTTGGGATCAAGTCCATGGGGCCTTTTCATGGTTGATGCAGATGAAGACGGACCTTTGATGACTGTCAACAAGAGGCGGGAGACTGGAACATCTGGTTTGCCTGCTGTAATGCGTTTTCCTGCCGGCGGTGTTGATATTGATTTTCCCGCCGACCGTGACGGGAATATGGCTGTTTATGACCGGACCATTGATGTTTTCAACCACCTGCGGGTATACTCATGGAATTATAGTAATCCTGTTGCCGTGCAATTTCGCAGCTATGAGGGTAACAGTGTAGGCCATGGCTCAAGACTCGGGGATAGGATTGGAACAAGTGCTTCTGGTGTTGCTGCTCCATTTGGGATATTACGGGGATGGGAAGTTAGAAAGGAAGGCCACCCTATTGGCCATGCCTTGCAAATCGTTGTTCCCGCCAGACAGTCACCAATTATGTTGTCACGTGAAGTCTGGTGGCCGGCGGTAAGCATGGACGGTTTCGCTTATACCAATGCAGAATACAACACCGGCAATATTCCATATGGCAGCTTGTGGGCCATTCCGCCGGTTTCAAAAGGCGGGCCTGACCTTGACAAATTGGGCCTTACGGAAAAAGGACGTCGCATTGCTCAGGCCTTTCGCGATTACGGTGCTTATGTCGTAGATGATGGAGGTCAACCGACAATTCGTGCCGATCAGGACTTTTCTCCGGAGTTAAGGAATGAACTGATAACGGAAATGAGAAAATTTTATAAATATATACGTCTGGTCAAAAACTCTGTGCCTGAAGAGGGAAAGGTCATATTTAATGTAGGTGACGACCTGTTGCATCCTACCGGAGGTCCAAATAAACAGATAATACCGGGCGAATTCCCTGCAGGGGGAGGAACACCTCTTGCTCCCAATACTGCCATTGATGCAGGGAAGAAATAGTTTATTTATTTTGATTATAGACATCAAAAAATAACACAATGAAGAAAGTTAATCAGAAAAGACAGGATTGCAGAATGCATATGCTGCGAAGAGATTTTTTAAAACTTGGATTGATTGGTACCGGAGCCCTTACCCTTACCGGTTTTAGTGTATCGGACACCCCTGAAAACCGACGCCCTAACATCGTTCTGATCCTGGCTGACGATTTTGGTTGGGGTGATGCGAGTAGCTACAACCCGGAGGCGGGATTTCAGACTCCCAATATTGACCGGCTCGCTCATGAGGGAATTCGCTTCACCAATGCTTTTACTCCTCATTCTGTATGTACACCAACGCGATACGCTCTTCTCACCGGGCGCTATGCCTGGCGCACCTGGATGCGGGAAGGTGTGCTTTCAGATTATGCACCATCGTTGATTCCTTCAACCCGGCTCACATTGGCCTCCATGCTGAAAAAGTATGGTTATGCTACCGGAGTGTTCGGGAAGTGGCACCTGGGTCTGGACTGGCAGCCGGTTGAGGGGGATCCCGGGGACTGGCAATGGGGAACACAGCCTCGTGAAGGAGCAGTCCGGACTACTTTCCGCGTTGATCATTCAAAACCACTAAAAGCTGGTCCGAACGACCTCGGGTTTGATTATAGTTTTATCAGCTCTGCAAACAACCCGCATCCCCCAATATTTTTACGAAATGACCAGGTGGATGGTAACCCGGAACGGGACCCTGACGGAACGATGCGCGATCCGCGTGTCCAACGTGACAAGGTGGATGATATCTATATTGCCGAGTCCATAGATTTCCTCGAAAAGCACCTAGCCAAGAAGGATGGTAGTCCATTCTTCATATACCTTCCGTTAAATGCAATCCATCAGGCTACGCTTGTACCTGAACGCTTCAAGGGCAAGAGTGGCGTTGATGAGGCGGGAGATAAGTGCCTGTGGTTAGATGAGAGTGTAGGTAAAGTACTTGAAGTGCTTAAAAAGTATGGTCTTTCTGATAATACTCTGGTGATTTTCACATCGGATAACGGGCCGCTTGCCCCTAACATACAAGGCTATGGCCCACAGTCCAATCCCCATCAACCTGCCGGTCCCTATCGTGGCTATAAAACTGATGCCTGGGACGGAGGTTTCCGTATTCCATTCATTGCCCGCTGGCCCCAGGGTATCCCTGCCGGTAGTACCTGTGATCATCTCTTTAGCATATCAGATGTATTCGCCACAATAGCTGCCCTTGTTGGCCATGAGCTTCCTCAATGGGCTGGTGAAGACAGCTTTAACCAGTTATCCTCTCTACTGGGTAACCCCCCTTCCAATCCGGTCCGCCAATCGATAATACTTCAATCCTACACCGGCATCCTCTCAATCCGGACAAACAGGTGGAAACTGATTCTCGACACAAAAGGTTCAGGAGGTTTTGTTTTCAGATCACCCGGTTACCAGCCAAGGATTCAGGGACCTCCCTGGGAGATCATGCATAGCCCAACGGGTCAACTGTATGACATATTAAATGATCCGTATGAAACAACAGATCTTTACGATATCAACAGAGCAGATGTTATTGGATTACAGAGAATGCTTGATAAACTGATAAGGGATGAGAGGTCGCGGCCCTGAGGGGGACACATGAATTTGTTCAACGAGATTAATTGATTATTTTTTTTTAATTTTAAAATCAAATTTATGCATAATTAGATTAAACTACTGTATGAAAAGAAGTGAAATAAAGCTGATTATTGAAAAAGCAAAAGCTTTTTTTTCGGAAAGAAAATTCATGTTGCCACCCTGGGCATTTTGGAACCTGAGAGATTGGCTGGAGAACTATAACGTTGCAAGTGAAATTATTGAAAATAAGCTTGGGTGGGATATTACAGATTTTGGATCAGGGGATTTTTATTCCAGGGGGCTGTTTTTATTCACTATTCGTAATGGCAAGTATAAAGCAGATAATAAAAATTATGCTGAAAAAATTATGATAGTCGAAGAAAACCAGGAAACACCTGTCCAATATTTCTGATAACTATTTTTATGAAAAGTTTGGAAGATTTCCCGTAATTGAAGAAGATGAACAACCTTTTACCAGTCAAAATTATCCCCGAAATGGATCTTTAAATCTCCTTACATTTACCGAAAATATTGGGGGCTGCCACAAACAGATTTAACAGTGGAATCTGCATCCAGCGATATACTTTCAAGTCCGCTCTCACATAACCACGGGGCCTTTTTTGACAGTAATGTCATTTACAGCTTATTTGCAGCACTTTGCCCCAGATTCTTTTGTGTGGTAGATATGGCAACTATGGCCCCCAATACTGCCATTGATGCCAGACCGCTACCATGAAAAGTGGAGTTAAAACCGGCGTTTATTCCAATTTGGATATTTAAGAAAAAAACTTATATTTGCTGGTATTCAAAATAAGACCTTTTGTGGTATTACATCCGCAAGAAATATTAAACTACTATAAAAAGATTATTTTATCATGAAACAGAAATCTGCAAATTTCGGTCGGCGTAAGTTTATTTCTGATGCTGCTGCGATCACTTCACTTGGAGCCCTGAGTACAGGGTTGGTATTGTCTTCATGTAACCGGAAACAAAAATATACCGCACCTGTATTTCCCGACCAGGCTCCTGACGGGCCTGTCCTCAGGGCCGGGGTGGTTGGCTGCGGTTGGCGAGGTACCGGTGCTGCGATCAATTTTATTGATGCTGGACCTAACCTTGAAATCACTGCCATGGGCGATCTATTCCCCCACAGATTGAAATCAAGCAGGGAAGCAATTAAAGAAAGACGTAATATAGATATTCCTGATGAGAATTGCTTTACCGGTTTCGACTGTTACAAGAAGGTCATCGATTCAGGGGTGGATATTGTGCTTCTGTGTGAACCTCCCCATTTCAGGCCAATTAGTTTTGAGTATGCCGTTCAGGCCCGCAAGCACGTATTCGTTGAGAAGCCGGTTGGAGTCGATCCGGTCGGCGTGCGTTCGGTCATGGCAACCGGACGGATGGCTGAAGCTGCCGGTCTGATGGTGCTTGCAGGCACACATTACAGGCATAGAAGAGACCGTATACAGGCTTATGAAATGGTCAAAAACGGTGCTATCGGAGATATTATTTCAGCCAATTGTTACTTCAACACTGGTAAGATATGGCATGTCAACCGGCAGGAGGGGTGGTGCGATATGGAATCGATGATACGCGACTGGCCTAACTGGTGCTGGCTCTCGGGCGACCATATTGTTGAGCAGCATATCCATGAGCTGGATACGGTAGCATGGTTCCTTGATAAACAACCGGTAAAGTGTGTCGCTTTCGGCGGAAGACACAGAAGGCTAACGGGTGATCAGAACGATTTTTTCAGTGTCGATTTTGTTTATGACGATAACCGTCATATGCATAGCATGTGCCGCCAGATAGACGGATGCGCCAATAATGTATCCACCTGGTTTTTTGGTACCCGGGGGTATACCAACGGTATGGATGAGATCCGCGATTATA
>SLKJ01000128.1 GCA_007134675.1 Bacteroidales bacterium | reverse complement strand
TTTGATGCTGATGCATCTGTACAGGAAACTCCGGTTGACAAGGTGCCTGAAGGATGGATGGGACTGGACATCGGGAAGGAATCGATAAGAGAAATGACCGAAATAATCAAGGAATCAAAAACCATCCTGTGGAACGGACCAATGGGGGTGTTCGAGATGGAAAAATTTGAGGCCGGAACAAAAAGCGTGGCCCTTGCAATTGCCGAAGCCACTTCCAAAGGGGCATTCAGCCTTATCGGAGGAGGAGACTCGGTTGCTGCCATCAATAAATATGAGCTGTCTGAAAAAGTCAGCTACGTTTCAACCGGGGGCGGAGCCATGCTGGAATACATGGAAGGCCGTGAATTACCTGGCATAAAGGCTATTAAAGGATAGTTGCCCTGGAAACCAGATGGTTCCGGTTATTTTACTCAACCGAAACCTTATTGGCCTGAAAACCTGACAGACTGACGGATTAGTGAAGCCCGCTGAATTGATAGTGTTCTCAATCCTCGCCGAGAATACTTTTTATTCGTTCTATCTGCTTTTGCTTATTCACTTCCCGTAAATTTCGGGCGGTTTCGGTAAAGTACTGATGTCCGGAAATAAATTTTATCTGCAGCTTATTCCAGTCATTAAATGACCCTATCTTATCCTGCTCCCTCAGTTCATCATAAAGGGTATTGGATACCGGGATGAAATCACTGCGGCCAAGATAATCCAGGTCCGAATCACAAATAATTTTCTCAAGAAGGTTTTTCGGATCCGGGGGCATCTGCGTAGCCATTATAAGTTCACATATACGCTCAATCTGGCCCTCATTGTAATTGTATTTGGGCAGATACTCCCTCGCCAGCTGACAACCCAAATATTCATGATTATCATAGGCAATAGTGTGGCCGGAATCATGGAAAAGCGCAGCAGTTTTCAGAAGCAACACCTCCTCCTCACTGACCCCCTCGGCCCAGCCAATTAATTCTACTTCAGTAACAACATCAATAGTGTGTTTAACGTTATGGTAATAAAGGTATCCAGGCAGTTCCGTCTCAAGTTTATCGAGCATAATCTCCTGCAGATCGACAAACTGGATAAGCTGAAATTTTATGTTAAAACTATCATTTGGAATAATTCCCTTACTTTCCTGCGAAATTTCAGGTATTATTCCCCGAACATAATACATGGTAAGGTCGCCAAGGTATTTAACAGGTATTTTCCCATTATAATCACAAACAAAGAATTCTTTTACCAGTTCATAGGTATTGGCAGAAATATTAATATTATTGATTACACAGGATGATGCCAGTCTGCTGGCGATATTTACGTTGTCTCCCTTCAGTTCCCAAGAGATCTTTCTTTTCCCGTTTGCAATTGCCGTAACTGATCCGGTATGGATTCCTATCCGGATATCCCATACCCTGTTTTTCTCAGATCTTTGTTTCAGTTTTCCAAGATAATGGTGCATCTCCAGTGCAGCCATGACAACATCAATGGGGTTTGTACTGTTTTTGACAGGAACCCCTCCCGCACACATGTATGAGTCACCTATAGTCTTGATCTTTTGAAGCTTATACTTTTTTACTATTAAATCAAACTGGTAAAACAAATCATCAAGTTCATCCATCATTCCCTGGGTATCCATCTGAGCCGTCAACCTGGCAAAACCAATAATATCAGCAAAAAGTACAGTGCCCATCCTGAACTTCAAAACATTGGCAATGCTATCTGTCGAACCGTTCACCGGATCTATTACCTTCTGACGTGACAGTTTCCTCTGATAGTTCTCAACAATACCGGCAAGTTTAACATTTCTCTCCGCAAGTTTTCTCAGCTCCTCATTAAGCTCTTTGTTCTGCTTGACAAGCCGGACAATCCTCTTTAATAATTCCTTATCGGTGCGTCTTTTCATTAACAACTCCTTGTGGTTGTCTCTTTTCATTAATAATTCCCTGTCGTTGTCTCTTTTCATTAATAATTCCCTGTCGTTGTCTCTTTTCATTAATAATTCATTGAGAGTTAAATAACCTGTTATATCTTCTATTGATCAATGGATAATTGTTATTAAATAGTTTTGTATACGTAGCATAACCCTATTTGGTTATTAATATTTTCAGCGACTTTTTGCACCAGAGGAGATAAAAATGATAAATTAAGCCGCGTTTAAATATGATAAACCTGTAATTTTAAATAAATTGCATAGTTTAAAAATGCTTTGCGTTTTATGAGTGCTGAAGTCAGGGAAACACTGGTAAAAAAAATATTCAAACTTTTCTCCGGAAAAGAATTTGAGGATACAACAATGAAACTGTTTCTATATCAGGCGCAACACAACAAGTTGTATAACAGGTATCTGAAGCTTTTAGGAGTCATCCCTGAAAATATATCTAATATCAAAGATATTCCCTTCATGCCGATATCTTTTTTTAAAAATCATGACATTATAACCGGAAATAAATCTCACAGACTCGTCTTCAGAAGCAGTGGTACCGGAACTGCACCAATATCACGTCATTTTGTTGCCGACACCGGGTTGTATACATCAAGCCTGACAAAATGTTTTGAGTTGTTTTACGGAAACCCGTCTGACTATTGCATTCTTGCCCTTCTTCCATCTTATCTGGAGAGAAGCGATTCATCCCTGGTTTATATGGTTAGCAAGCTAGCTGAGAGAAGCGCCCATCCTGAAAGCGGTTTTTACCTTAATGATCTGGATCAACTTGCTTCTAAAATAAATAAACTCGAAAAAAACAACCAGAAGGCCCTTCTGATCGGTGTCAGTTTTGCTCTGCTTGACCTGGTGGAAAAGCACAGTTTCAATCTGGAAAATACCATTTTGATGGAAACGGGAGGGATGAAAGGAAGAAGAAAGGAGCTTACCCGGGAGGAATTGCATTCAATTCTGAGATCTAAAACAGGACTTAAACAAATTCATTCCGAATACGGTATGACAGAGCTTTTGTCACAGGCATATTCAAAATCAGAAGGTATATTTCGCGCTCCTCCCTGGATGAAAGTGCTGATCAGAGATGCCTATGACCCTTTCACATATCTGGAACCCGGCAGAAGTGGTGGGGTAAATATAATTGACCTTGCCAATATTGACACATGCGCTTTCATTGAAACTGCCGATCTTGGAAAGTTGTTGCCGGGAGGTGAATTCGAGATACTGGGCCGGTTCGACAATTCCGATGTAAGAGGCTGCAACCTGCTTGCTGTTTAGAGGTTACAGCCAGGCAATTTATCCCGGGTCTTGATACCAATCCGTAAACATTGCCCCCTGAGCTTCCTGGTCAGTCTAACCAGCTGATATCTTTTTACGGTCAACTCCTGACCCGGGGATAGAATGCATTCTCAATATGCTGAACATGAAATTTTGTCTTTCCTTCAAAAATAACAGTTATTATATCAAACCTAACATCCAGGTCCAGGTTCTTTCTGGCAATATACGAATTGGCTGCGCGGATAAGCAGGTTCTGTTTTCTCTTATTGACAGCCTCGTCCACCGATTCCAGAAACCTGTCAGTCCTTGTCTTGACCTCTGCAATGACGACCTGATCTCCAAGCCGGGCAATGATATCGATCTCCAGCCGGACTGCCCTCCAGTTCCTTTCAAGAATAACATATGATTTATCCTGCAGGTGCCTTACTGCAATTTCTTCTCCAAGACTCCCAAGCTCATTATGTTCAGCCATAAAACACCCTCTGGTGATTGTTTTATTGAATAAATTTAATACTGCCGGTTTTGTCGCCAACAGAAAGAATCACCTTGCGGCCAAGGATAAGGGGATGGTTTTCCGGCTGGTGACCGGCTGGAAAACCAAAAAGAACCGGATAATCATAATCTTCAACTGCTTCAGCTATAATCTCATATGCAGTTCTGCCGAAAGGTACTTTGTTATCATTCATATCTGACATCGACCCCACCAGCAGACCCCCTATTTCACCAAGTACCCCGCTCCTTCGCATTGCCATCATCATCCTGTCAATATGATAAAGATACTCCCCCACATCTTCAATAAACAGGATCTTGCCCTGTAACCCGGATAATGAAGACGATCCGAAAAGACTGCAGATTACCGAAAGGTTCCCTCCCGTAAGAACTCCCTCTGCTGTTCCCTTTCTGGATAAAGGATGATTCGGATGATAGTACGCCGGAATGGTGCCAAAAAGCACTTCCCTGAGAAGCTCCATGGAACGGGCAGATACAGTATAGTTTTTCAGGTGCGACAACTCAGCAGCCATCGGACCATGCAGGGTTTCAATACTGCAAATTTCATTAATATGGCTGTGCAGAACTGTTATATCGCTATAGCCCACAAGCCATTTCGGAGCTGAAATGAAACGGCTGAAGTCGATACTGTCAATAATCCTGACCGACCCATATCCCCCGCGTGAGCAGATGATCGCTTTTATATCCCCATCATCAAACATTGATTGAAGGTCCGAAACCCGTTCCTGGTCGGTTCCTCCGAACTGGTTAAACCCTGAATATACATTAGGTGCAGTTACCACTTTCAACCCCCAACCTTCATAACAGGAAATGGCATTATTCAGGGCTCCTTTTTCAATCTTCCCCGAAGGGGTGACAATACCAACTTTATCGCCCTGGTATAGCTGTGGTGGGGTTATCATAACGCTAAAATATCAATACCTGTAATAATCAGGCTTGTATGGGCCTTCCGGAGAAACCCCGATATACTCGGCCTGTTCTTTGGTAAGTCTGGTGAGTTTTACTCCTATCTGCTCAAGGTGCAGTCTTGCCACCTCCTCGTCAAGTGCTTTGGGAAGAGTGTAAACACCTGTTTTATATTCGTTCCTGTACAGATCGATTTGCGCGAGAACCTGGTTTGTAAAAGAATTGCTCATAACAAACGAAGGGTGCCCCGTTGCACACCCCAGATTAACAAGCCTCCCCTCGGCCAGCAGAATGATAGTATGCCCCCAGGGAAATACAAATTTGTCCACCTGAGGTTTGATATTGATCTTTTCAATACCGGGATAGGCTTCAAGTTTTTCTACCTGGATCTCATTGTCAAAATGGCCTATATTACATACAATGGACTGGTCCTTCATTTTAGCCATATGTTCAACGGTAATGACATCCTTGTTGCCGGTGGCAGTGACAAAAATATTTCCTTCGTCCAATGACTCCTCAATGGTTTTTACTTCAAACCCCTCCATGGCAGCCTGAAGTGCACAGATGGGATCTATTTCAGTTACGATTACCCTTGCACCATATGCCCTCATGGATCTTGCCGAACCCTTTCCGACATCCCCATATCCCAGGACCACAACTACTTTACCGGCAAGCATCACATCAGTTGCACGTTTTATGCCGTCTGCCAATGACTCCCGGCAACCGTAAAGGTTATCAAATTTGGATTTCGTTACCGAGTCGTTAACGTTGATAGCAGGAAAAAGAAGGGTGCCATTAACATTCATCCGGTAAAGCCGGCTGACTCCTGTAGTAGTCTCTTCTGAAACACCCTTTATGCTTTTTGCCATCCGGTGCCATTTACCATGATCAAGTTCCAGATACTCTTTAAGTATTCTGATGATCTCAGCTTCTTCGGTGTTTTCCGGTTTTTTATCCAGAACAGAGGCATTCTCTTCAGCCTCAAAACCCTTGTGCACAAGAAGAGTAGCATCGCCACCGTCATCAACAATAAGATTGGGGCCCCTGTCACCCGGAAATGTAAGCGCCTGGGCCGTACACCACCAGTATTCACGCAATGTCTCACCCTTCCATGCAAAAACCGGAACTCCGGCTTCAGCAATCGCAGCAGCCGCATGATCCTGTGTGGAAAAAATATTGCAGCTGGCCCAACGCACCTCAGCACCAAGTTCAACCAGGGTTTCAATCAGAACGGCAGTCTGTATTGTCATATGCAGGGAGCCTGCTATACGGGCCCCCTTTAATGGTTTGGCTGAAGAATATTTTTCTCTGAGCGCCATCAGTCCGGGCATCTCCTTTTCAGCAATTTCGATCTCTTTCCGACCCCATTCGGCAAGTGATATATCTTTTATCTTATAAGGCAATGATTCAGTAATTGTTTTCATCGTATTTCAAATAATAAATTGTGTTATAATTAATGACTGAGATGACCAGGTCCGCATTAAATTGAACAAACCAGATGCAACCCGACAGGTAAAAGGCCGAGTATTCAATTCTCTGAATAAACCGGTTCACCAGAAAACTGCATATTATGCAAAGATAATAATAAAATTCAGTGATAACGGGCAGACAATCATAAAGACCAGCTTGAAATATTTACTTATGACAGAATCTCAACAGCCCTGATTTTATCCCTCTCCAGTTGTTCCCTAAGCTTCTCCAGACTGCTGAAGTTGATCTCATCCCGAATGCGATCGATGAAGGTTACTCTTATTTTGTTATTGTAAACATCACCTGCAAAATCCATTATATGTACCTCAAAGCTCTTATTTCCCTTCATCTTATCAACCGTAGGCCTGAAACCGATATTCATCATCCCCATATAATCCTGTTTGTTGATCCTGACCCTTACTGCATATACACCATTGGCAGGAACCAGTTTGTGTTCATCCTCAGGATCAAGGTTTGCTGTAGGGTAGCCCATAGACCGTCCCAACTGTCTTCCTGCTACAATTTTACCCTGCAGACTGTAGGGATATGAAAGCAGTTGGGCAGCCCGTCTGACATTTCCAAGGGAGATTGCCTCCCTTATGGCTGATGAACTGATCTGACAGTTGCCCGCAACTACAGGTTCTATCTGCTCAATGCTGAATCCGTACTTCACTGCACAGCTTTTCAGATTTTCAAAATTTCCCTCACGGTTATGTCCAAAATGGTGGTTAAATCCAAACACAAGATGTCTGAGACCCACACGATCAACCAGGTATTGCTTTATAAAATCACATGGGGGCAATTTTGCGAACTCTTTTGTAAAGGCCAGTACAATTAAATGATCTATGCCATGACGGCTGATCAGTGAACTCTTCTCATCAAATGTTGTAAGATACTTAAGGGTTTCACTTTTGTCTCCCAGCACAAGTCTGGGATGGGGCCTGAAAGTTACAATAATTGACTCACCACCCAGCTCGTTTGACCTGCTTCTTACCCTGTCAAAGATAGCAGCATGGCCCCGGTGAACTCCATCAAATACCCCAATGGATATTACCGGGTTACTGACAGGTTGAATCGTGGTGTCTTTATGAATTTTCAATCTGATTTTTTACTTTAAAACGGTGGACCGTACGTGAAAAAAACTGCTCCCCCGGTTCAAGCACAACTGAAGGAAAATCAGGTTTATTGGGTGAATCAGGAAAATGTTGTGTCTCCAGGCAGAATGAAGTACGGAACAGGTACGGCTCTCCCCGTTTGCCTGTTTCTCCTCCATCAAGGAAATTTCCGCTATAAAACTGAATGCCTGGCTCGGTGGTGTAAATCTCCATCAATCTTCCGGATTTGGGATGATAAACTCCAGCTGCGAAGGATAATTCACTATCTGCCCCGCTTTTATTCAAAACAAAATTATGGTCATATCCATTGCCGTATATCATCTGCTGATGTTCCTGATCCAGTCTTTCGCCTATCAGCCTGAAATCTCTGAAATCAAATGGAGTGCCTGCAACAGGTTCTAATAATCCGGTCGGGATCATTGTCCGGTCAACCGGTGTATAATAATCAGCATTGATCCTGAGCAAATGATCATTTATTGTATTACTGCCTTCTCCGGCAAGATTAAAAAAAGCATGGCTGGTCAGATTAAGAACTGTTGTCTGGTCAGTTTCAGCATAATATTCGATAATTAATTCGTTTTCGGCGCTGAGGATATATTTTACTGTCACATCCAGATTCCCGGGATACCCCTCTTCCAGGTGGGGTGAAAGATAGTTCAGGATGAGAGTTTTTTCATCCGGTTGATCAGCTTCCCATACAACATAATGAAAACCGCCGGGCCCGCCATGCAGATGGTTAGGCCCGCTGTTTGCTGTCAATCTATATTCCCTGCCCTCAAGAGTAAATACCGCACCTCCTATCCTGTTTGCATAACGTCCGATCAATGCCCCGGAGTAAGCTATATTTGAATTAATAAATTCATCTATACTATGATATCCTGTGACAATATCGTCAAAAACACCATCACGGTCAGGAACCAGCAACGAAACTATCCGCCCTCCGTAATTAGTAATATCGACCCGCATTCCATTCCTGTTTTCAAGGGTATATAACCTTACCTGCCTTCCATCTATCTCTGTTTCAAAATTCCCGGGGGAGGGGAAGGAAACACCCTCTGCAAGTTTAATTTCATCTGACTGGCAACTACAGGCTGCAATCAGTATAATGACCACGATTGAGATAACCACAGAGTATTTCGCACGAATTATTCCCATTTCTTTTGTTATTTGCTATACAAAATTAAATAAACAATGAAAAAATAATGACAATTATTATATAAAATGACTGCAGATAATCTTCGAATTTAGCTATTTTTACTTGATAAGGCTCAATAATTAAGTTTATCAGATGCAGACCCCTAAAATAATAGAGCATGATCCCTGGCTGAAACCTTATGAAGAAAAGATTCTTCAAAGGCAGCAGCATGTTAAACTCATGGAGAAAAACCTTACTGGCGGACTTCGCCTGAAGGATTTTGCCAACGGTCACCTTTTCTTCGGAGTAACAAGGCAGGATGAGGATCTGGTTATAAGGGAGTGGGCACCCAATGCTACGAAGATATACCTGATTGGTGAATTTTCCGGCTGGAGAGAACAGGAGGATTATCAGTTCTCCACTTCTGATAATGGTATTTGGGAGCTGAAATTAAAGCAGGGTATCCTCAGACATGAAAGTCTTTTCAGATTATCGGTACACTGGAACGGAGGGAGAGGCGACCGAATACCTGCTTATGCAAAGAGGGTTGTGCAGGACAGTAACACTCATATTTTCAATGCCCAGTATTGGGACCCTCCTGAACCATACCAGCCTGCCAACAAAGCTCCCGACCTTACAAGACAGCCTTTACTGATTTATGAAGCACACACGGGAATGGCTACCGAAGATCAGAAAACCGGTACATTTGACGAATTCAGGGAGCAAGTGCTTCCCTACATTGCCAGGGCGGGTTACAACACAATTCAGCTTATGGCAATACAGGAGCACCCTTATTACGGTTCTTTCGGGTATCATGTTTCCAATTTTTTCGCTGTCTCCTCCCGGTTCGGGACCCCATGCGACCTTAAAAAGCTGATAGATGAGGCACATGGAATGGGAATAGCTGTTATAATGGACCTTGTCCATTCCCATGCGGTTAAAAATGTGAACGAGGGAATTGCTGAACAGGACGGTACCGGCTGGCAATATTTCCATGCCGGGTCAAGAAGGGATCATCTGGCATGGGACTCTCTTTGTTTTAACTATGGAAAGCCGGAGGTTGCGCACTTTCTGCTCTCTAACTGTAAATTCTGGATAGAGTATTACGGTTTTGATGGGTTCAGGTTTGACGGGGTAACCAGCATGCTGTATCTGGATCACGGACTGGGAAGGAGTTTTACGAGCTATGACCAATATTTTGATGGTGGTCAGGATGAGGATGCCATAGCATACCTCACCCTGGCAAACAAACTTATTCACCAGGTTAACCCAAACGCAATCTGTATAGCAGAGGAGATGAGCGGGATGCCAGGACTGGCAGCAATTGTTGACGATGGCGGAATAGGGTTTGATTTCCGACTTTCCATGGGGATCCCGGATTACTGGATAAAAACCATTAAGGAGCGTCCGGATGAAAAGTGGAATACCGGGGAGATTTATCAAGAACTGATACAGAAACGAAGTGAGGAGAAAACCGTCTCCTATGCCGAATCGCATGATCAGGCATTGGTTGGGGACAAGACCATTGCATTCAGATTGATGGACAAGGAAATGTATTTTTGCATGGACAAATCCTCGCAATCACTGATAATCGACAGGGGAATAGCCCTTCACAAAATGATAAGGCTCATTACAATTGCCACAGCAGGAGGAGGTTATCTCAATTTTATGGGAAACGAGTTCGGCCATCCCGAATGGATAGACTTCCCCCGAGAGGGCAATAACTGGTCCTATTTCTATGCCCGCAGACAATGGAGCCTTGCAGGTGATAAAAGGCTGAGGTATCATCAGCTTGGAGATTTCGACAGGGCAATGATCTCACTGATTAAAAAAGATCCCTCTTATTATAACTACCCGCAGCATATGATCCATAACAATGAAGGTGACCAGGTTATGGCTTTCACCCGCGGAACCATGCTCTTTGTCTTTAATTTCAATCCGGCAATCTCCTATTCCGACTATGGATTAAAAACAACACCCGGGCGTTATAAAATCATACTTAACAGCGACTCAATTGATTACGGTGGTTTCGGAAGAATAGACGACAGTTTTGAATATATTACTGAGTGGAACGGCAAGGTGAACTCACCTCATTACCTCAGGCTGTACATAACAAACCGCACAACAATAGTACTGGAAAAGCAAAAGGCAAGAAACATTTACAGTAAGTTACAGGATACGACCGGGATGGATCAGTAAACAAGCCACCAGGTTTTGTCATAAACATTCGCTAAAAAAATACCCCATTTTACCGGTACCGGGTATCACAAAAAGCGATGAATACTTCCCCGGTCATCACTCTTCTATGTCAAGATTAAATTGTGTAAAACCAAGTCTCCCATCATAACCTACACCTTCAACTGTAAATTTGAGCCTGTCCACTCCGTGATCTATTGGCAGACGTAAATTAATAACGCCGTCCTTACCCGAATACAGGTCAGGCTCCCAGTAAATGGTACGTTCAAAGGTCTCATCTGTAACTTCTCCTGGTGTAGAAACATAATCGGAATAAAATTCCCTGGCTTTATGATATCCCAGCATTGAAAGTTCCAAAACATCCTCAAATCCATGATCTCCGGGCCTTCTGGTATATGCAAGGATTACACCATTTGCCCCCCTGAGGCCAAATATTGCGGCTCTGGTGCCCCTGAAAATCTCAATACGCTCGACGTCTCTGGGATAAAGATCAAGAAAGCTGCTACGATTTACAAACACCCCATCAATCATAAAGTTTGCTTCATTAGAACCTGTTAAACTGGACTGTCCGCGAATAACTACCTCCCCACCTTGAATACGAACGCCTACGGCCCGGTTTCTTAAAACCTCAAAAAGGCTCCTCTCAGTAGTGTTCTCATAGTCAATATAAATAGTCTGATCAGGCACCCCATATAACTGGCGGGTAACAGGTCGTCCTTCGCCCGGCTTATAGGGGGAATCTGAAACTCCTCTCTCACGCTGCCAGTCATCACCACGGGCTGTAATATTCTGTTCCCTTGTGAATATTCCGGGTTCATAACTCACTTTTCTGTCCTGATGGAAATTCAGTTCAAATTTTGGAGGATAGTTGCCGGGGAGCCTTCTGCTTGACAGCTCCATATTTACCATACCCTCATATAAAAGTCCCGAAAAGGCAAATACCCCTTTTTCTGTTGTTGTTTCGTAAAGATCATCATGCTCGCTTCTTACAAACAGCCGAACCTTGTAATTATTGAGTGCTCTATCCTTTGCCGGATCAACGAGTTTTCCCGACACTGTAAGTCCGTGCTGAGGTGTATACCCCATCTCCGGCAGTTCACCAGCAATGACTTCATCCCAGTTGAATCTTCTCCATCCGTAAGTAAGCAGAAGATGATCGGCCGAAACCGGTGCTTCATCGGCATAATGCAGGTAGTCTCCTGGATTTTCAATCATCCCTTTCAGATCAGACCCGAATAAAATATATGATAAAATATCGGTTTCATGCAATCCTTCTTCATGATGGCCTGCTACGGCAGAAAGAGAAAAAATACCATTTACAGGATTGCCATCATGGTCACTTACTTTAAGATTCAGGTCAAAATAATCCTCTTCCTCACTAATAGTTCCCAGGCCTGGAGAAAATTTGAGTTCATCGCCCCTGTCAATGAAAACAAGTCTCTCGGCAACAGGGATTTTATCTTCTGTAAACACAGTGAAATGTGTAATTCCCGAAGGAAAATGTTCATTGTCAACCGTAACCTCCAGTCCCGGTTTTGACTCCGGTAACTGATAAGCTTCAGTAAAGTATGGTATGCCTCTCGTATGGCCAACAATAATAACCCTTTCGGTATAGAGGGGGTTGCCTTTGCTGACCGCAGCTGTCAGCCCGATTCTAACCTCACCATTTTCACTATCTATGCGTAACGCAAATCCCTCTTCCCAGGCTGGAGGGAGATCATAGTCATGCATACTGCCTCCGTTTACAGATAGCATGGCCTGATATAATTCGCCAATCTTGGGCTTAATTTCAAAAACCCCGATTCCCGGAGTCTCAGTTTCAATATTAGCAACAATATTGCCTGACCGGTCGACTATTTCACCCTCTGCCTTGTGTCCTCCACCAAGCTCATCAAAAACCCTGAAGGCTACACGATTAGTGGTACCGGCAATAAGGTTGCCACCTTCAGGGAAGAATGCAATATCATAATTACTGCTCATCCTGTCGATTCTTCGGTTGAACCTTCTGTTCCTAAGCACATCCATCCTTGGAATAACATCTTCATATTCGGGATTCTCTATATAGAGGTACCTGGTAAAAAAGCTTTCTTCGCCAAAATTCCTCATCCAGTTAGTGTATGCCCTTAGAATGTAATTGCCATCCGGCAGATTGGATGGTAATTGAATATCGCCGGTGGAATAACCATCCTCAGCCAACAGCAACCGCATCGCCATTACTTTCGAATCAGAATTTATCAACTCTACATAAATATTGGCCTTCCTTTTATCCGGGATATGATTTATCCCGTCCAGAAGATATGCCTTGAACCAAATAGTTTGACCGGCCTTGTACGAGGTTTTATCAAGATGCAGATAGATTTTCTGTGGGTGCACAATCGAGGAGAAATATTCAAGTTTGTCACTTATAGTTCTTGCCGGAGAATCATTTTCCATTCCAGCGACAGGTAAACCCAGCAAAATAGTTAATATAACAATTATCGAGTTAAACTTTGCCTTCATATCGGTTAGATTTTAAAAGCTGACAAAAAAATTGCTTATAATCAGGCAGCTTTAATAATTCTGATATCTATTTAATAAACAGAAAAACACCTTTAAATGTTTTGCTGGCACATGACATAAAATGAAAATAATTTGATGCCGTTATGGAAATGTCCGTTTTTCATGGGTTATTGAAAGTGAGCTGCAAGGCACTCTCCAGACTTCCTTGCAAAACCAGTCCGCGACAAGCAGGAAACAACTCAAAACGGGTGAACTGTCACCGCTGCATATTTGCCCCAAGGTAATAAAAATATCTTCTCGTCTGTTCCCGTGATAAAAAAAAGTTATGGTTAATTGAAGCACTTACGAATATAGCTGATTTTAACCCTGATCACTTGCAAACGGCAATCTTACAGGGTAATAGTATAAATTGATAACTATTCTTTATGAATGAAACAGTAGTATCTTTTTACCGGAAAAAATTAGTTGTTAAGATAAGTTCTTAGGAATTTATTCTATAATTGTACAAATTAAACTGAAATATTGATATTTACCATATTATTTTTAATAACCCCAAAATCAGGAAAAATGAAAAAAAGTTTATGCTCTCTCCTAATTTTGCTTTTGATCCTTACAGGGACAGTAAATGGGCAGGTTTTTGAAGAAGTTGACGGTGTTTTGGCCGTTGAGGCGGAGCACTTCTTTGAGCAAACCAATACTGACATCCGGCAATGGTATATTATTACCGAAGAGGTAAACCCTATCCGCTATTTTGAAGATGAAGAGAACCACGCCTCAGGAGCGAGCGGAGGGTCATACATAAAGATCCTTCCCGACACACGAAAATCACGCGAAGACCCCATGAGAACAGGTGAAAACTTCACCGAGCAGGCAGGCCTGATCGGGGTGGTCAGCTACCTGGTGCACATCAATAATCCCGGAAAATATTATGTATGGGTCAGGGCTTACTCCCAAAACTCCGAAGATAACGGAATCCATGTCGGCCTTAACGGCGAGTGGCCTGAAAGTGGAAAGCGAATGCAGTGGTGCAGGGGAAAGCATCAGTGGACCTGGGCAAGCAAGCAACGCACCGCCGAGGTACACTGCGGGGTCGAGGAACTGATTTACCTCCAATTTGATGAGCCTGGAAGACACACGATATCATTTTCAATGCGTGAAGACGGATTTGAATTTGACAAATTTGTTTTGACAAAGGAGTATTTGAAACCTGAAGGTACAGGCCCGGCAGTAATGCTCAGGTAACCCAAACAATGAAGTAACTAAGTAACGCTCAGATCCATTTCACAAATCCCAGATCCTGCCTGTGTGGAAGCTCCGGATGCTTTGGAAACAGACGGATGCCGTAATGAAAAGCCCCTGCTTTTGTGGGATACAATTTCATACTGTAGCGGGCAAGACTACCCTGGGTATCTATAAGCTGCAACTCCTGGACGTCAATCATTTCTACATTGCCGTTTTTGGGGTGTATATCTGCTATAACCTGTTCTGCGCCAACTGATGAGGCATTCAGCTCCTTCAGGTCCAGAACCAGCTCACCTTTAAAATCATGGCCAAGTAAAAGAGGCTTTCCTGATGTATCCGGATATTTAACATCAACTACTTCAATGTTTTCCCACCCCCTGTACATCCAACGCTTCCAGGATGCAATCTGTCTTGCCAGTTCAAAGTCATTATCGCTGATTTTCAAAAAACGTTCATACTGCTTTGAATAAAATCTGTCGAGATAATCGTTCAGCATCCGTCTCATGGTGAATTTGGGTGCAATACCACATATTGAGTTCTTTATTGTATTAACCCACTCTTCAGGAACGCCATTGCTGTTCCGTTCATAAAACAGAGGAGCAATCTCATCTTCAAGAATACTGTAGATGGTACCTGCATCAAGCTCATCCTGGAAATCCTGATTATCATAAATGCTTTCTTCCGGCAGGGCCCAGCCGGCTCCGGGCTGGTATCCCTCAACCCACCAGCCGTCGAGCACACTGAAATTAAGCACCCCGTTCATTATTGCTTTCATACCGCTGGTCCCTGATGCCTCAAGGGGCCGTGTGGGTGTGTTCAGCCAGACATCTACCCCTTTTACAAGCATCCTTGCCAGTGCCATATCATAATTCTGAAGAAAGAGAATTTTACCTGAAAACTCCGGCCTTTTTGAAATACTGATAATATGCTTCATCACATCCTGCCCCCCCTTGTCATTTGGATGAGCCTTTCCTGCAAAAATGAACTGAACCGGTCTTTCGGGATTATTAACGATTGCCGAAAGCCTGTCCACATCTCTGAAAAGGAGCTGGGCCCTCTTGTAAGTGGCAAAGCGGCGGGCAAAACCTATGGTAAGGCTGGCAGGATTAAACTTTTCACGTACATTGAGGAAATAGCGGGGACTCTCATGCTTTTTTACCCAGGTATCCATGGTACGTTCCATGATATAATCTACCAGTTTTTGCCGATGCATCTGGCGTATATTCCATATCTCAACGTTATCAGCATTGCGGATAGGGCTCCATGTTTCGGGCAAATGCTGATTTTTCCGGTAATCACTTCCCAGAACTCTCTCATAAAACTCCTTCCACTCACCTGAAGTCCACGAATCATGATGTACACCGTTGGTAACATACCCGATGTGCAATTCCCCCGGAAGGTAACCTTTCCAGAGATCATTGAAAATATGTCGGCTTACGGTTCCATGCAGCCGGCTCACCCCGTTTATCTCCTGTGAGAGGTTGGCTGCCAGATAAGACATTGAGAATTTCTCATCAGGGTCATCCGGATGTATTTTGCCCAGATTCATAAACTGTGTCCAGCTGATATTGAGCCTTACCGGGTAGTGGGCAATATATGTGCGTAGCAGGCTTTCATCAAAAGAATCATGGCCGGCAGGAACCGGAGTGTGTGTTGTAAACAGGGTGGATGCCCTGACCACTTCAAGTGCCTGGGAAAACATCAGCTTATTTTCATTCACATATTTATTGAGTCTTTCTATTCCAATAAAGGCAGCATGTCCCTCATTGCAATGGAAAAGACCGGGATTTTTGCCAAGCGCCCTCAATGCCCTTATACCTCCGATTCCCAGAAGCATCTCCTGCCTGAACCGGTTCTCCCAGTCCCCGCCATAGAGGTGATGAGTCAGCAACCTGTCATGGGGACTGTTTTCTTCAAAATCGGTATCAAGTAAAAATAAGGGGATACGCCCTACGTCAACCCTCCAAATGCAAGCCTTCAGGGTACGTCCCGGGAAAGCTATGCTTATAGTAACCAATTCTCCATTACCATTTCGAACCTGACGGGCAGGTATCTGTGTAAAATCGGTAGCATCATAACTGGCTACCTGTTCTCCGCCCGAAGTAAGTTGCTGGCGGAAATAGCCATACCTGTAGAGGAGTCCAACCGCCACCATGTCAACCCTCGAGTCACTGGCCTCTTTAAGATAGTCACCGGCAAGCACACCCAGTCCACCGCTGTATATCGGGAGACTGTTATGGAGTCCGAACTCCATGCTGAAATATCCAATCGGGGGACCCTCTTTTACGGGTTCATCCATATATTCGCGGAAACGGGAGTACACCCCGTCAAGTTCTTTCAAAAACACCTTATCCTTTTCAAGTTCTATCAACCGGCCATGGCTGACCTTTTCAAAAAAAAGTACCGGATTGGCGCCGGTTTTATTCCAAAGACCGGGGTCAATTGAACTGAAAAGTTGAATCGCATCTTCATTCCAGCTCCACCATAGGTTTTTTGAAAGCTCATCAAGAGGTAAAAGCCTTTCAGGCATGTTCTTCTGAACCGTTATTGTTCTCCACCTGGGTGCATAGGCAGAACTTACCTTGTAAACCGGAGATATTTGCTCAACAGGCTCCGGAACAGGAAGCTCCCTGATCCTTGGCTCTGCTTTTTCAAGTGCTCTGTGCCAGGCCCTGTAATAAAAACCAATTAGCTTATCCCACCTTGTGATCGCCGCGATATCGGAAGTATTAACCCTGACCTGTTCAATCTCATCTTCATTCAGAGATGAAAAAGAAACAATTTTTTCAGCTATTTCATTCACAGCCTTCTCATGATTATCCTCATTTCGCTCAATTACCCTTAGAGACAATTTTTCTCCTTTGTAATGCTCTTTGATCCACAAACCATAACCTGTGAGATTTGTAGTTATAGCAGGTACCCTGAATGCAATGCTTTCCATCGGAGTGTAGCCCCAAGGTTCATAATAGGATGGAAACACAGTTATATCCAGACCGGCAAGAATATCATAGTATGGCATATCAAAGATCCCATCATTACCATTAAGATAGCAGGGTGCAAAAATTACCTTCACCCTGTCTGTCTCATTATTATTTAACCCGGCATCTCTGATCCTGCAGACTATCGGGTCATAATCATGATCATGAAGATAGTGAGTGACCATCCTGTTGCTAGCAACCTGCTCATTGCCAGCCCCCTCCATGACTGAAACCAGTTCTTTACGCGGCCCGATCTGGTTGGCCGGAACTAGAATAAATGCAATTATCTTCTTCTCCACTCGATGATGATCCCTAAGATTTGCAAGTGCATCAATAAAAACATCAATTCCCTTATTCTTCATTTCATACCTTCCGCTGTGACCAGCAAATATGACATCATCTCCAACAGCCTCTCCCAGAAGTGCGGAGCTGACTTTTCTTAGTCTTTCACGAGCAACTGACCTCTTGCTTTTAAAAACCTCTGGAGATGGCACAAAACTGTCGTCTAAACCATTAGGTGTTATAAAATCAACCTCCTTTTTTAGAAATTGTTTACACTCCCGTGCCGTCAGATCACTCACCGTAGTAAATACATCTGAATTAGCTGCTGTTAGCTTTTCAAGCGAAAGCTTTGAAACAACATTAAGTTCCCTCGCCATGGTATCAGCATCATATTTATCGAAATCCCGGTATAGAGGCTTATTATTACCGGCCAGAGAGCGGCCCAGAACTGTGGCATGAGTTGTAAACATTGTAGTTACCGAAGGGACTCTGTCGCTCAGGTAAAGCACTCCGGTACCGGTCATCCACTCATGGAAATGGGCGAGAACCCTGTCGGCAGATTCGGTATTGAATCGCACAAAGCTTTCTATCAGCCTTCCTGCTGCATATCCGAATAGTACAGGCTCCACATAATCCCAGTGGCCGGAAATTGAATCCAAATTAAACCTTTCCCACATTGTCCTCAGTATATCATCTTTCTGAGATATAAAAGGGGTAAAATCAACAATAATTGCAAGAGGACGACCTTCAACCTTCCACCTGCCGGTCCGTATACGAAGACCGTCAAGGGCGGCAGCCTCTCTCCACGCAGAAAACAGACCTCTGTCCTCAATAAATTCCGGATTCTCCGTCTCACCCCTCCAGACATCCGGACCAATAAGGATATAATGGCTGTTAAATCTCTTCTGCAGCAATGATGCTTTTGAGGAAATTACAGTATGTATACCTCCCACTTTGTTACACACCTCCCAGCTTACTTCAAACAAGTAATCAGGGATCATCAACTTCTCTGACATATTAATTTTGGTTTTTGTTATTTTTCGGAACCGGATTTTTTAGATTTTCCCGATGAAGGTTTCCGTGAAGCTGTTCCCGGTTTCTTTTGTTTTGCAGATGCCTTTCTTCGGGTTGTTTTTAATCCCGGCGAAGGCTTTGCGGTTTTGGCACCCGTTTTACTGACTGAAGGTGCTTCCTCCCCTTCATCGTTAACATCAACGGGACTTACAATATCCTGTTTCTTTTCCTTCAGTTCATTTATCTCATTTAGCAGTGCTTCAAGCTGTTCATCTTTCTCTTTTATTATCTTCTTAAGCTGCACAGTTTCCATTTCGGTACTGCCAACCAGGTCGTTAATCCGGTTAGTAAAATCACTGAGGACGTTCATGTAATTAATGAATGCATCATAGGGTGATTCATATGGATTAAAATATTTATGCACTTCGCCGTCAGAAAAAAACTTGGTTGACATATAGTAAAAATGGTCACTTACCTGCAAATACCGCCAGTCAATCAATATTTTGGGATCATTAGTTTTTTTGACCAGATCCTTAAGTGCATAAAGTTTGCTGAATGCATCATTTTGCATATCATTGCCAAGCCATGCCGATAAATCCCTCTCCTCATCGGCCCATGAGACAGGATAGGGTACATGAATGGCAGCAACGGGCTGCATCAGATCAGCTACCTCCGATGGGGTTGAGAAACTGAATTCCCTGTTTTCCAGCAACTTTCCCGGGAGGTCTTGCATAAATTCAAAAATACCTGTATCGGCCCACTGATGCTCACCGAAAGTTTCGTAATCCATAAAAAGATTAATAATCTCCTCCTTTTTGTCAAGTTTTCTCAGCCAGCTGACATATTTATCTACTGTAAGTGGCCATTCACTCCATCCCTGGTTTGAAAAACGAAAAGCAATATCATCGCTCAACTTGTAATTCTTGAGCAACACTTTGAGGCGGGGATTTACCGCACTATAATACAGGTAATTAGGACTTTTCCATCCCAGGATATGTTTTGCCCCCTCAGTAAGCATCGCCCTGTAGCCCATATCAGCAACCATACCACCAATTTCATCAGAATAAACCAGTTCAGTGTTTCTGAACACTTTTGGCTTGACACCAAAGAGAGATTCAATACAGTTGCTGTGTTCGCTTACCTGCAGCCTGAACTCGTCCGCATCAGCAAGCGAGACAAGGGAATGGGAATAGGTCTCCGCCAGAAATTCCACCTGGCCTGTTTCGGCAAGCTTTTTAAAACTTTCCAGAACTTCAGGTGCATAAAGCTCAAACTGGTCAAGGGCTACGCCTGATATCGAATATGCTATTTTAAACCGTTCACCATATCTCCTGATCAGATCAAGCATGACCTGGTTCGCCGGAAGATAACATTTACCCGATACTTTTTTCATTATTGATTCATTGGAGTAATCATCATAGTAGTAATGTGATTCTCCGATGTCAAAGAACCTGTATCTCCTGAACCGGAAGGGCTGATGCACCTGGAAGTAAAAACAAATGGTCTTCATATTCTTATCTCAATTTATTGGCTAAGGACCTTATCATAAACATCTTTTACATGCCTGGCGGAATTTTCCCATTTAAGGTTGTCCACCTCGGTTTTCCCGTGTTTTATAAACATTTCAGAAAGGGCATTATATTTCAGGATGCCATAAATGGCATCGGCCATTGCATCGATATCCCAGAAATC
>SLKJ01000045.1 GCA_007134675.1 Bacteroidales bacterium | reverse complement strand
TGCAGTGCATAATGAAAGGTATTCAGCAGATTTTTCTGTACTGAGGGCTCCAGATAGATCAAAAAATTCCGGCAGCTTATCAGGTCCAGTTTTGAATAAGGCGGATCCTGGATGGCATCGTGCTCGGCAAAGGTTACCATGTTGCGGATATCTTTATGAACCTGGTATAAATCATCTGTTTTATGGAAATATTTATCCAGCAGATCTCTGGGAACATCAGACTCGATATTTTCCTTGTATTTTGCAGTACGAGCAATGTCCAGGGCCTGCCGGTCCACATCGGTGGCAAAAATCTGCATACTTACCCTTATGCGCTTGGACTCCTGGTATTCCCTGGCAAGAATAGCTAGGGAGTAAACCTCTTCGCCGGTGGCACATGCAGCAACCCATATCCTGACCGGGTCTGGGTTAGCGGGATTGATTATCTCCGGGAAAACCTTTTCCCTCAGAGTGTCAAATGCTTCTTTGTTTCTGAAAAAAGAGGTTACCAGGATAAGCAGTTCTTTGAAAAGATAATGGACTTCATCCGGATTCTCTTCAATGAAATTCACATAATCTTTGAGTCTGTTTATTTTGTGAAGAGTCATCCTCCGGCGGATACGCCTGAAAATGGTATTTTTCTTATAGCCCGAGAAATCGTGGCCGGTTTCCGCTTTCAGCAGCTGAAACAATTTTTTTAATGACTCAGGAGAATCATTTTCATCAAATGGTTTATCTTCCTTGCTGATATTTCTTTGAAATTCAACAACCAAGCCTGGCAGATTTTCCGGTCTGGCAACCTTATCCACTATCCCGGTTTCAATGGCGTTCCGGGGCATGGAGCTGAATTTTGCGGAATCCGGATCCTGCACCATCACCAGTCCCCCGGCATTTTTTATTTCCCTGATTCCTGCCGATCCGTCGGAACCGGATCCGCTCAGCAAAATGGCCACTGTTCTGTCTTTATAGCCGGCTGCCAGTGACCGTAAAAAAAGATCGATGGGCAGATGGAGTCCTTGTTTGTTTTTGCTGTATTTTTCAAGTTGAAACCTGTTATTTGAAATGGTAACATCAAATCCTGCAGGCAGCACATAAACATACCCGGACTCGGGAATAGCATCATTTTCTATTTCGACAACTTTAAGACTTGTCTTTTTTTGGAGTATTTCGGGAAGGATGCTTTTATGGTGTGGAGAGAGGTGTTGTATTATCACAAAGGCTATTCCTGATGATTCATTTTCTTTGTAAAGAACACTTCCAAAGCCTTGATTCCGTCGGCTGAACCGCCTATAGTTGCAATAACAAATTGCTCATCATCGTCTTTTCGGGGCATAATAATTGGGTTATAAGTATTACTGCAGACTAAAAATCGCTGCTAAAAAAAATTATTCCTTCTGTAAGTTAAGACAAAGCTGATTACCCACAGTATCTATTATAGATCCGACAATTTTAATGCCACAAGTTAATCAAAAGAAGTGATAATTTAATGCCTGCCGAAGCGGTATTTCAGCAAATCAAAATTACAAGTATTTATTGAACAAAGAGAAAAACACTGATTTCTGTTAATATTTCAACCATGGCACAATTCAATACTCTGCACGGAATGGTTTTTGCAGAATCATTAATACCGATCAAAATGCAGAGCTATGAATGATAAAGAAAGAATGATTCAGGAACAGTTGCGTGATCGCGATATCTATGATGAAAGGGTACTGGAAGCCATGCGTGCCGTGGACAGGAAAATCTTTGTCCCTGATGAGATCAAAGATATGGCATATGATGATACACCACTCCCGATAGGAAGGGATCAGACAATCAGTCAGCCATATATCGTAGCTTATATGGCTCAGTCCCTCGATCTGCATCCCGAAGATAAGGTTCTGGAAGTGGGGAGTGGGTGTGGATATAATGCCGCAGTCCTGTCCAGATTGGTTTCGCATGTCTACAGTGTTGAGATAATTGAATGGCTGGCAGAACTTGCTGAAAAAAATCTTGCCAAAGCAGATATACCCAATGTCAGCATCCGCTTCAGCGATGGTTATCAGGGTTGGCCGGAAAAATCACCCTTTGACAAAATCATGTTAACTGCTGCCGCCCCGTTTATACCGGAACCGCTAAAAAAACAACTGTATACCGGCGGGAAAATATTAGCACCGGTTACTGACACCTTTCAGAAGCTTATTCTTCTTGAAAGGAAAGGAGATGATAATTTCGTGGAACATGATCTTATTCATGTTCGTTTTGTATCTATGACCGGAAAGCAAAGCCGCTAGATAAAATTAAAAAATTTCCATTTCGCCATGATTAATCATAATAATAAAAAGCTGGAAGTGTCCCTTGAACTGATAAATGATTTTTTATCGCGGACAGGCGTTATTGGATCCGAAGGTAATCCTGAACACCGGTATCTGTGGACAGATGCATTTGCCGTTCAGGCCTGCTTTGCGTTGTCGAAGGAACCGGAAGGAGAAAATTACAGGGATTATGCCCTTAAACTTATTGATTTGGTCCATCACATTCTTGGACAGTACCGGAAAGACGATCCCAGAAAAGGATGGATAAGCGGCATGTCGCCGGATGAAGGAGAAAACCATCCAACTGCCGGCGGATTGAGAATCGGGAAAAAACTGACCGAACAAACAGATGGAGAGCCTTTCAACCAGAGCCTGGAATGGGAGCGGGACGGCCAGTACTTTCATTATCTTACCCGTTGGTTTAACTCACTCCTGCAGGCTTACAAAGAAACCGGCGAAAAGACTTATGCAAGATGGGCAGCTGAACTGATAAAGGCAGGTGAAAGGTTTATCGGCAAAACCCCGGGATTGCCGGGGATATCCTGGAAAATGAATACAGACCTTTCCAGACCAGTTGTGGAAAGCATGGGGACACACGATCCTCTGGAGGGACTGGTATGCGTTATCAGTGCCATCGAAGCCGCTCCCGAGAGCATAATATACCTTGATACCCTGAAGCAGGATTTTCAGGATCTTTGCCAGGATATGAGCTGGTTTACAACTGATGCTCTGGGAATAGGGGGATTGCTGCTGAACACAGCATTAACAGCTGAATTGAGCCTTAACAGGAAACCCCTTCCCCCATATATCAGACCCGGATATCTTTTTGCAGAAAGTTTAGCAGGTATACAGGCCTATTCCAAACTGGAGTTCAACAGACTCAGACCTGCAGATATCAGACTGCCCTTCAGGGAGTGTGGTTTATCTCTTGGATTCAGGGTTTTATACGGGATACGTGACAGGCATCAAAGCCTTGATATAGACTTTAGTGAACTGGGCAAATTCCTTTACCTGGTGGAAGATATTGAAGATTTCTGGAGCGATCCTGATAATCAGCAATCACAAACATGGTCGGCCCACCGGGATATTAATGAAGTTACCCTTGCCTCAAGCATTCTGGCCCGTCACCATCCACAGGCATTTTGTTTTACCGGCAGGTCAGGCAGCACCTGATTATTGTGTGGTTATCCATTCCCTGAGTTCATCAATTTTCCGGTCAGCGCGCATCCATACAGGCCACCTGTGGAATTTTTTCAACACTTCAAGGGCATTATTTCCACCATTTTTATAATTTATATGACGCTGACCCTATGGCAAAACGGCCGGTTGCCTTCAAAACTTCAAATGTTAGATTTATTTCGGGTGTTACATCTTAGTTTTGTAAATTAGCATATTATATCCTGAAATCTACAAATATGATTCAATATACAGGTAGTTACACTGACCAGTACCAGCTAAGCATGGCACTTGTCTATTTCAGGCACGGAAAGGCTGATGAGAAAGCCATATTCGATTACTTTTTCAGAAAGCTGCCATTTGACGGGGGATATGCGGTCTTTGCCGGATTGGATGACTTAATTGATATCCTTGAAGAACTCAGGTTCGATGACAAAGATATCGGTCTGCTGGAAGAATACGGATTACCTGGTGATTTCCTGAAGTATCTGAAGGATTTTAGCTTTCACGGAAATATATACAGTTGCCTTGAGGGTGACATTGTATTTCCGACGATGCCTGTACTCCAGGTGGAAGCAAATATGCTTGAAGCCCAGGTAATCGAAACACTATTACTGAATATTCTAAATTTCCAGACACTTATTGCCACCAAGGCCAGCAGGATGCGAATGGTGGCAGGAAACCGGAAACTGGTGGATTTCGGATTACGGAGAGCACAGGGGCCCGGCGGTTATTATGCAAGCAGGGCAGCAGTGGTAGGCGGATTCGATGCTACCAGCAATGTACGTACAGGCCGCGATTATAATATTCCCATCTCAGGTACCATGGCCCATAGCTTTATACAAAGCTATGATGATGAACTGTCAGCCTTCAGGGATTTCGCAAAGGAACATCCCGGTAATTGTGTTCTTCTTGTAGACACCTATGATACAGTTAATACCGGTATACCCAACGCCATTAAGACAGGTCTGGAGATGGAAAAGCGCGGAGAAAAACTTAAAGGCATCAGGCTGGACAGCGGAGACCTGGCATATCTGGCAAAAGAAGCACGAAAAAGTCTCGATAATGCCGGTCTGGATTACGTTAAAATTGCCGCTTCCAACCAGCTTGATGAGCATGTTATAAAAAGCCTGATTGATCAACAGGCCCCCATTGATCTTTTCGGGGTGGGGACAAGCCTTGTTATCGGCAGACCGGATGCGGCCCTGGACGGGGTATACAAGCTGTCCTGGGCTTTCGGAAAACCCAGGATCAAATTATCGGAATCCATAGGTAAAATAACATTACCGCATAAAAAGCAGGTATACCGCCTGGTAAATGACAGGGAAGAATGGATAGGCGCAGATGCTGTGGCGCTGGAGGGCGAGAAAGATTTTAAAAACATTCACAGCCCTTTTGAGCCTGATAAATCAATGAGCATTGAGGGTTTCAAAAAATTACCCTTTCTCGAAAAAGTGATGGAAAACGGAAAACGCACCAGAGAAAAACGTTCCCTGGAGGATATTTCAACATACAGGCAGCAAAAGATAAATCAATTACCCTGGGAATACAAAAGATTTCAAAACCCCCATATTTACAAGATAGGTATCAGCGACGGGTTAAAAGCCGAGCGCGATAAGCTGATCAATCATTATAAAAATAATTGAATATGAAGACACTGATAATTGTTGACGTCCAGAATGATTTTATTCCGGGAGGTTCGCTTGAGGTCCCCGGAGGTGATAAGATCATCCCGGTTATAAACCTGCTGCAGTACAAGTTTGACCTTGTAGTAGCTACGCAGGACTGGCATCCGGCTGATCATATGAGTTTTGCGTCAAATCATAAAGGTAAAAACCCTTTCGACAAGATAGAATGGCGCGGACTCGAACAGGTATTGTGGCCGGACCATTGTGTGCAAAATACAAAAGGGGCCGAACTTCATCAGGAACTTAACACCGGAAAAATAGAAGCTCTCTTCCGGAAAGGCATGGACAAAAACATTGACAGTTACAGCGGGTTTTACGATAACGGGCATGAAAAGAACACCGGTCTGGCCGGGTACCTGCGTGAGCGCAATGCCGGTGAACTTTATTTTTGCGGACTGGCGGCAGATGTCTGTGTGCAGTTTACCATCAAAGATGCCCTGAAGGAAGGATTTTCGGCTACCCTTATTGAAGATGCCACACGCCCTATTGATCCGGATCAGTTTGAAACAATAAAAAATGAATTAACCGGAAAAGGATGCAGTATCATAACTGCAAACAAAATTACCGGTTGATCCCAATCGGTTTAATTGGCTTTGCCAACCTTAATACCTGTTGCTGGTTAACACTTACATAGAAGGATTTCTGTCTCATGGGTATAAGGTCATTGGTATAGGAATTGCCGGTGACAATGGAGGATATGAACTTAAATTGCAAATTCAGAACTCCTGATCTGTCGCAGTTACCGCTGTCGCGGTTTTGAAAAATAATCTGAGATTTGTACCCGGAAAAATGGCTCCATAATCATTTAGAGGTTGACATATTTCATTAATTGCCAGATTATCCCTGGGTGTCGCCAGACTATTAAGTCTGACCGTAAGAATGTTTGTCTGATAATCCGGGTATAAATCAGCCTTTGCAAATATAATACTCTTT
>SLKJ01000011.1 GCA_007134675.1 Bacteroidales bacterium | reverse complement strand
CTGCCCGGCTCCCAAAACCTTTCTGACAGCTATCTCCTTTACCCTTGCATATATTACGAAAGAGGCCAGAGCGTATAAACCCATCAGTGAAATCAAAATGGCCAGAAACATAAAAACGCTTGTCAGTCTGGCTGTCCGCGTCTCTTTGCCATAAAGGTTCGCAAGCCTGTCCTGCAGAACCGAAAAATTAAAAGGGTAGTCTTCGAATTCCTGCTGCCACACATCCCTTGAAATTTCTATGGCAGTGGAAAGCATATCGCAGTCGGCAGAGATCAGTATATTTTCATAAGTTTGCGGTCTGTTACCAGCAATGAACAACATCGGAGTAATCAACTCATGCAGGGAATAGAAGTGGATATCGCGGACAACCCCGATAACATGAAGGTTCTCTGCAGCGCTCTGGGTTACCAGTTCACTACCAATGATATCTTCAGGGGATTTACCAAGGGCGCGGACTGCCGTACTGTTGATTACTACATTGCTTGATGGAGCTGAACTTTCCTCGTATTCAAAAACCCTTCCTGCAATTGTTTCACTCCCAAGAGCAGCAAAATAATCCTTGTGAACATTTATGATACCGATCTGAAGTTCATAATCATCTTCGGGCAGACGTATATAGGTAAAGCTATGAAGCCGTTCAGAAGGAACAGTATGTCCTGATGTAACAAGGTTTATCTCCGGATATTGTTCCAGGCTGTTTTTAAGCCTGAAAAACCTGCTTTGCTGATTATCTCCTTTTGGATTATGGATCACAAACAGCCCTGATTCCCTGTACCCTTGGTCAACCTCCATCATGTATCTTATCTGGCTGTTGATGGACAGGCTCAGGATGATCAGCGATGTTGCACAGCAAAACTGAAAAACAATAAGGACCTTTCTTGTATCAAGTTTGAAAACCCTCCCGGTGAAACTATTGGCATCGCCCACAGTCCCGGTACTTCTGAAAATATCAACTGGCCTGGATCTGCCAACAATAATTGCCGGGTATAATCCTGACAGAACAGCAATCACTGACAGGACAATCAGCAGCAGGATCCATTCAGGAAAGGAAAAGATCATTCCGGGATCAATACCATTGCCAGTAAGTTCATTCACAAAAGGTATCATAACCTCTGCCATTCCCAAAGCAATAATAAACGATATAACCACATATATAAAGGATTCAGTAATACTCTGAAAAAATATGCTGATCCTCCCAGCTCCCATTACCTTTCGAACACCAACTTCCTTTTTTCTGGCAGTGGCCTGGATAGTATACATATTTATATAATTGACTGATGCAAGTAAAAGTATGACAACGGCAACAGCAATAAGTCCGTTCAAGAGCATGCTGTTGCCGTGAGTGTCAATATCCCATGCTATTCTCTGAGAATGAAGTCGTATGTCAGGCAATGGCTGGAGATTAAAGTGAACAATTTCAGCAAGGTCAGGAACTGTTTCGGCAATAATCATGTTTATACCGGCCTTCACATTTTCAGGATCAGCATTATCCTCGAGAAGTAAATAATAATGCCAGCTGAAATTTCCCCAGTGGTCAAACAGAAATGATGCATAATCTCTTGCTAATTCATTATTGGCTACAATTGAAGCCTGAAAATGGCTGTGACGGGGAAAATCTTTCATTATTCCTGTAACGGTTGCAGGGTAGATACCCTGCACAAGAATCGTTTCCCCGAAAGGGTCACTATCTCCAAAAATTATTTGCGCTGCCGATTCACTTATTACGATAGAATTAGGTTCACTCAGGACATATTCAGGGTCTCCCCGAACCAGCGGGAAAGAAAAAAAGGAAAAGAAATTGGAATCTGCGAGAAGAAAGTTCTGCCGGGTATAATTCCGGTCTCCATAACGGAACCAGAAATCATCTTCATTTTCAGGCCTTATACGAACGCTGGAAATTATTTCAGGTATTTTATCCGTCATATGCTCTTTCAGAAAATATGGCCCGACAGGCACAGCTTCGTTTTGCGGACCGTATTGGGTGTTGAACCGGTAAATATTCGCTGCATCCCTGTGAAAACGATCATACCGGAATTCATCAATTGCATACAGCGCTATAAGCAATGCACTGCATAATCCTACCGACAGGCCAAAAATATTTATAATTGTGCTTTGCCTGTTCCTGATAAAACTTCTGATAAGGCTTATAACATAACTTCTGAGCATAGCTGCTGATTTGTAAAGATGAACTGGCAGTGATAATACGTCAATTTGTATACCAAAAGGAATAAGCATAAGGAATTCAGCCTCATGGAATAATATCTGAAACAGCATGTTGCCGGGAACAGGAATTAAGTGGCAGATTATGTCCGGATGCGAACAATCTGACGCACGAAAATGAACAGTAGTTGAGGTCAACTTTGCCGTTCCCGACAAAATAAATGAACAAATCAGCAGTTAAAGAATTTATTATATTAATTATGCATTACCTTTTAAACATCATTTACCAAAAATTATCTTCTATTAACCGATCCAACCCTATGAGGCGCCTCCAACAACATTTTCCGATGCAAGTTCCAAATGCTTTCATAACTGCTTCATTGATGATACTTTTTATTGGCTCCACTGACCTGCAAGCCCAACTGGTAAACGTTGAAAAAAGCCGTAAAGATGCCAAACCGGGCCTTCAGGGGCATGTTGACCTCAACCTGATGCTCACACAAAACACCAGGCAGATATTTGAAGCAGGCACTTCCGCCCTGTTACAATACACCCGGGAAAGGCATACAATATTATTGCTGAACAATATCGGCCTTATGCGAGTAGAAGGTGATAATCTTATCAATAATGGTTTTCAGCACCTGCGTTATAATTATTCACTTGGTACCGGTTTTACTACAGCAGAAATATTCACCCAACACCAGTACAACTCCATTCGTTTACTGCAGCGCAGGTTCTTGCTTGGAGGAGGCCCCCGCTTCCGGATTTATGAAACCGATGATCTTGGTGTTTATATTGCCCCACTGGTAATGTATGAACAGGAGCTCCTCAGTGATGATGATAAAACGCAAACCGATAAATTCAAAGGTGACCTTTATGTATCGATCACTTATACATTGAATGAAAGAATAAACTTTACCCACACTACCTATTACCAGCCTGATTTCGCAATTATGAAAGAATACAGGATATCCAGTGAAACGGGCTTTGAGATGAAATTCAATGAGAGCTTTTCGTTCCTGGTAACTTTCAATCTGGCCTATGATTCCGCCCCGCCTATGAATATACCGGAATTGTTTTACACTTTGAAAAACGGAATAAAGTATAATTTTTAGGTTAATTGTTCTTAAAGAAACATACCGGCTGTCATTAATCAACCCCCCGCTTTTTCGGCTCAGGCTTTTTCGGCTCAGACTTTTTCAGCTCAGGCTTTTTCGGGTCTGGATTTTTCGTACCCGGTTCCCGCAACCTGTGCCCCCATATTGATTTTCAAAGCCTTAACTGTTCATAAGGAAGCTATTTTGAACAAAAAAAAGCAGATATTGTTAATAAGTTCTTTATAATTAATCCAAATAACGCTGGTTTTTATTGTTGTTCCCGGCTTAATTTTGCAGGTCTATTATATTTCTAGTTCTTATATGAAAATATTTTATTTTACAAGTATTGTTCTGAAACTGATCTTGTTCATTGTTTTTTTCTTCTGGGATGTTGCAAATAATTATTCCAGCCACTATCCCATGTCAAGTGTTCTGCGATCAGAGCAGATCCAACCAATACCCACCAGAATTCATAATCAACTTTCAGATCTTGAATATTTTGAACATCTTGAATCGGGAATTGCTTATTTACTTGGAAAATATGACATAAAAGGTGCTTCCGTTGCTGTGGCAAAAGATGGGAGGCTTGTTTTTGCAAAAGGTATCGGCTATGCTGATGTCGAAGCAGGAGAGCCGGTGGAACCAAAGCATCTTTTCAGAATTGCAAGTGTATCAAAGCTGATTACCGCAACTGCAATAATGAAGTTGACTGAGCTTGAACTTCTTGATATTGACGACAAGGTTTTTGGTAAATACGGAATACTCAATAATCCTGGTTATCTGAATTATGTTGATCCCCGAGTTGAAGAAATAACTGTTCGTCACCTTCTTAATCACTCGGCGGGTTGGAACAGGCGTCATGGGGATCCTATGAATATGCACCACCGGATTGCAAGAGAAATGAAGGTTGATGTAAGCGATGTCAGGGTACCTGAAATCATTAGCTATGCCCTGAATCAACCTCTGCACTTCATTCCCGGTACACGGTCCAGTTACTCCAATCTTGGTTATGCAATTCTGGGTGAAGTTATAGAGGCCTTTACCGGAATGGAATACGAATCGTATGTTCGCCAGGAAATACTCTTTCCCCTGGGCATTAAGGAAATGAGAATTGGGAAGAACCTTCTTGAGGACCGTTTTGAAAACGAAGTGAAATATTATGATCTGGCCAGTGCCGAAAGATTCAATCCCCTTAATACTGCCAACCGGATTATACCCAAGGCCTATGGAGGTAATAACATTGAGACATTAGGTGCTGCCGGCGGTTGGATTGCCTCTCCCGTAGAGATCCTGAAACTGGTTGTTGCTATTGAGAATGAAACTAACGTACCGAACCTTCTGTCACCTGAAACCATTGAATTGATGACAAATACCCGACTTTCAGGAGGGCATCCGTTTGGCTGGGCAGGAACCGACGGACAGGGTAACTGGTGGCGCACCGGAACACTGGCAGGAACATCTGCACTCGTAATGCGCCAGAGCGATGGAATAAGCTGGGCCGTTTTCTTTAATTCCAGCACCTTCAGGGGAACACACCTTTCAAGAGAAATATCCCGTGAGATGAAGACTGCTTTGAATAAGCTGGAACAATGGCCGGATCACGATCTTTTCTATCATTTTGAAGTTCCACCTTTTCTTTATCCCGATCTGGCTAAACTATAACAAACTGCCGGACAAAAAAATGCAAATTAAACCAGTTTAAATACCGTAATGGCTTGCCATCAGCAAGTCATTACGGTTACCTGTAACATCTCACTGGTGAAATAATCCCCAATCTTTAAAAAATCCGGTTTAAAGGATAAAGGTATTATGTAGCTTACCTAATTTTCTGAGTGTATTAATAATAAGATCTGATATAACTAATTATATCCCTTTTTGGCACAATTTTTTCAATGTCATTTGTTGCAACAAATTATTATATAATGATCTAAAACAAGAATTATGGACAAACTTGAATTTAAAGGTACCTGGAATGAATTAAAGGGTAAACTGAAGCAAAAATATGCTGATCTTACAGAAGATGACCTCAAATACACTGAGGGACTGGAAGAGCAGTTATTGGGCAAACTACAGAAAAAACTGGGTAAAACACGGGATGAATTGATCAAGGAAATAAAATCACTCGGATAGGTTTTACCTGAACCCACAAAGGGTCTGATTTCACTAATGAGAATTTATTGAGGTTATACTGTTTTTTCTACAATCCTGAATTCAGGAAACTGAATTCCAAAATTTTCAGACCGGTGGTGAAATCATACCCTTTATGGTAAATAGTATGTTTAATTAATAACCTAATAACTATTGAAATGAAAAAATTTGGAATCACCCTGATTATCCTTGGAATAGTTATTTCTGTTTTTTCAGGAATAACCTTCACACAGGAAGAAGAAATCGTTGAAATTGGCGATATAGAAGTTACAAGGGAAAAAGAGAGAGAAGTTAACTGGCCCCAGTGGGCAGGAGTAGTGGTAATTGCTGCAGGTGTTATTGTATTCATCGCCGGGCATAAAAAATAATTTTGATTTTTGATATGGATAAGCAGGGCAGGATAATACTGATAAGTGATATTTACAATGAATCCGGAAGCATAATACCGTGGGGACTCAATCTCGCAAAGCAAACCGGGTCGGATTTAGATATACTTCATATCATTGATCCCCGGGAAAATCATGGCGTTGAAAGTCCGGTAAGCGATTCCCAGAGCATTACACCGGGTGAAAAGCTGACCCATGAGGAGATTCTGAAAAGAGAAAAAGCCAAAGCTGAAAGGGCACTTGGCAAGCTTTTGAGTAAAGAGGTATCACGTTTTAATTACTCTTTGAAAGTAGAGACCATAATCGTAACAGAATACATGGAAGAGGGTTTAAAAAAGATTTTCAAAGAACGTCACGGATCATTATTGATTACCAGTTCAGAACTTGAAGATACAGTCTTTACCGATTCGGATGAACTTCTTTCCATTGTCCGTGACCTCAATGAACCGGTATTTATTGTACCTCCGGGAAGCCATTTTCAAAAGCCTGAAAAGGTATTTATGCTGGCAGACTTTTCAAAAAGCCCCGGTCTGGAGTTGAGGAGCGTGTTTAAATGGTTAACCCCCTTTAAACCGCTGGTTAGTGCAGGTGAGGTTGCAAAAAAAATGGATATGATCGTTAAGCTTGAATTAACTTCCAAAACATGGGAAAAGGGGGTTAAAAAACTCATCGACCCGAATATAACTCTCAAAACCAACCAGTTAAAGGGAAGAGCCTCTGTAGGGGCAGTAGAAAACTATGTAACACGCAATAAATTCGACTGGGTAATAATCCCGAAAAGTAAGAAAGATTCCACAAAAAAATTATTCCCGGTTGATATCAGCAAAAAACTTGTAAAATCAATCGATAAGCCACTATTGCTGTATTAATGTTCACACCCCTATCAGCGGATACGGAAATATGGGAATCACCGAACTAATCCGGAACCACGATAGCTGGGGAAATAAATAAATAACCGGTTCATGACCAGAGCTCAATGATCTTCTTATTAAAAGCATCAATATCATCCGGTTTCCTGGAAGTTACTATATTATCATCAATAACAACCTCCGAGTCAACCCAGTTTACTCCTGCATTTTGAAGATCCTTCTTTATAGCGTGGAAAGATGTCATGGTTCACCCATTTATAATTTCAGCATCAATTAACAGTTGCGGTCCGTGACAAATGGCAGCTATGAGTTTTTTCTTTTCAAAAAAACGTCGCACAAAATCCACTGTTTCACTGCTTCTTCGGAGTTTATCAGGGTTATTCTTACCAGCCAGTTCCAGTGCCACTGATTTGGTAATACCTACAAGTGCATGTTTGCTGGCAACATATGCACCGATATTTGAAGTGCGCCGCATTCCTGAAACAGACGAGGTAATGATTATGCTGCCTTCCTCCTGTGGGTATTTCATTAATTTGCAACTTTAAGCAATTTTCCCGCAGGTACCTGATCAGTAAGTACCATATTGTTTAAAAAAGCAAATTCATCCATCCGGTCGTTTGGGACACCCATTGCACGAAATATATCGGCAAGAGTTCGGGCCTGTGTGAGACCCCGGCCATTTCCCTGCCTTTTTTCTCAATCAGGGCAAAGAGCGGCGGATTTTCATAAAGTCCGAAAGGGAATATGATCTGGGGATCATATTCCCTTCCCATCCTGGTTTCCTGACTTTCGGTTATGAACATAAGTTGTCTTCTGCCGGTAACGGGATTTATTGCACATGAGGACAAAACGACAATTATTATGATAATTATTACAGTAAGTACAGATATAAGATTTTTTTAGGGTTATTTTTATTTATTGAACAGATTTACAGTGCTATGAATAAGCAGGATAATTAGAATATTTTCATACTTCCCTTTTTTAAAGGACCAGAAATATATTAAACAGCACCTGTGCAATCGAAGCTGCGCCTGCGGCTATGCCTGTAAATCCAAAAACAGCAGCAACAAGGGATTAGCAGAGAAAATCATTTAAATTTTATTGCCGGTAGCCCTCTTGCTTGACCCTATAATATAGATACCAATTATAAATATTACCCCACTTACAATAACCGGGGTCCAGTTTGCTCCCGAAATACCAATATCGATTCCCAGAAATCTATAGGTCTCGGTCTGCCGAATGGCCTGAACTCCAAAAGCTACAGTTCCGAAAATTCCCATGATAAATAATACAGTTCCTGCTGTTTTCATGGTGCGCACTTTTAATTATCATGAATTAATTTACTGATTATAAGTTATTTCATGATTGATTTTATTATTTTAACAATCAGGAAAATTACCAAAATTGCAATAATTGCAGCAACAAGGCCCGCCCAGAAGCCAACTTCAAAGATGCTTTCAATGACAGTGCATCCTCCGGTCAAAAAGATAACAAACACTATTATTATTGGATATAGATAAAATATCATGCCATTTTTTTTGAATCAGGCAGAAAAGAAATTTACCGGCTTTGTAACATCCTTTAAATCTGGTGTTAAATGGATATGCTCAATAAGTTTCTAGTTATCACACCTATGGGGATAGTCACCAGCAATTCGGATAATATACCTGCAGTTAGGGGAAATAATCTACAGTTCTTCTGCAAAAACTCCAAAATTTTTTCATTTGTCCATGGGTAATTTTAAATGAAAAATCTTACTTCTACATTACGTTGTAATTCTTTTGGGAACCACCCGGTATTCAGATGGGTTAATGTCCTGATTTTTCGTTGACGTTGTGTTTCAGGATTGGTATTATTTTTGGTTGATTAATAAAATCATTAACAGAAGCATATGAAGGGAAAAATAAGGGCAGTCAGGAAAATACTGGTGCGTTCGGTAAAAGGGTATAAAAAAGATGATCCTGTAAAGCTTGCCGGCACAACCGCGTTTTTTACAATATTTGCCGTTGCACCTATATTCATTATATTAATATCTGTTATAGGATTTGTTATTGAGGAAGAGACAGTAAGAGAACGGATATTTGAGGAGGTTGAATCGCTCATTGGTGCACAGGGAGCCTATTTCGTAGAGACTGTTGTTGAAAATTTCAGGGACAGACATCAGACTACAGCAGGGACAATTGTCGGAATACTGGTATTTTTAATCGCTTCCACAACTTTTTTTACTATCCTGCAGAATTCCTTGAATTTCGTTTGGAGGGTAAAGGCCAAACCCAGGAGCAATCTCCTGAAGGCGCTAAGAGACAGGATTTTATCATTCGGGTTAATATTGAGCATTGGTTTTGTATTGCTTGTAATGTTTATCGTTGATCTGGCACTGTCATATTTCACCATTTTTCTTGAAAGGTATATTGATGAATTCGCGCTTATACTTATCAGGCCTGTAAACCTGGCATTTTCATTTGCAGTTCTGGTTTTAATTTTTGCTGTGATATACAGGCATTTACCTGATACAAAGATCCGCTGGAATGTAACCTGGGCAGGGGCAATAATTACGGCTCTTTTGTTCACCGCAGGCCGTTATATAATAGGACTTGTTCTTGGAATCGCTGATATCGGTATCATGTATGGTGCTGCCGGCTCAGCCGTTATATTTATCCTTTGGGTTTTTTATTCATCTATTATTCTCTTTTTCGGAGCTGAAATTACCAAGCAGTATGCGATTTATTATAATTACGAAATATTGCCAAAGGATTATGCCGTAAAGATCAGGATACAGGAGGTGGATGAAAATGACGTGGACTGACTGATCGTGATTACCGCAATGTAAGCCATTAAAACAAATCAGGTACCACCAAATAGGTCAGAACCAATCCTCCCAGCCCGGCTATGAGTAACAGTATCACTGCAGGAATGGCATTTCTTTTCAGCAATATTCCTTCAACTCCCGTAAGTCCTACCGTGGCACATGCAGCTATTATATTGTGAACTGCAATCATATTGCCCAGGGCACCTCCCACATTTTGCAAACTAACTATGATCGTTTTTGAAATTTCTGTTTGTTCAGCTACTGAATACTGAAACAAACTAAAAAGCATATTTGAAACAGAATTTGATCCTGTAATGAATGTTCCCAGGGCACCTGTGAAAGGACTAACCAGGGGCCATGCTTCACTGAAAACATCTGACATTGACCGGGCCATGGCGATAGGCATGCTGGCCCATTCTCCGGGATTATTGCCCGACTGCATCATCAGCCGTACCATCGGTACGGCAAAAACCAGCGCGATGGCAGGCCCCCTGATCCTTTTAAAGGCTTCTGACCACGACTGCTTCACCTGTTTTTTACTCATTCCGTAGGCAGGAATACATAATACTGCAATCAGCATAAATGGAAGTATGCCAGGATTGTACAGCGGTTCAAAAGTAGTGGAAATGTTAGTGTCAAACATATTGGAGGCTTCCAGCCTGACGGATTGAAGCCATTCATTAACAGGTAGTACATCTATGCGGGTGGCAACCAGCAAAATGGCAATTACAATATATGGCAGCCACGCTTTGAACAGCGGCATTTGCCTGTTTCCTGTACTTTCACCAGCTTCGATAGAACCTTTCCATGAAGCATCCCATTTATCCTCATCCGGAAAGTTCCATTTCTTTTTGGGCACCAAAAAACCAGCTTTTGTGGCTGGGATTATAATCAGCAAACCTGTTAAACCTCCAAAAATACTTGGAAATTCCGGGCCCAGAAGCACAGCTACCAATACATAGGGGGTAATGAAACAAAATGCAGCAAATAGAGCATAGGGCCAGATCTGTAATCCCTCCTTTATGCTTTTTCTGCTCCCGAAAAATCGGGTTAACATCACAATCATGAGCAGGGGCACAATTATGGCGGGTGCAATTTGTTGCAAGGCTGTCCATGTACCAATCTGATGAATAAAAAAATCGAAACTCATTTGCTGTCCCTCCAAGGTTTCCTGAATGCTTTGTATGTTAAGGGAGGTACCCACACCAATATGAGTTGGAGTACCAACAGCTCCAAAAGAAACAGCTGCAGAGTTGGCAATTAGGGCCACCATTACAGCAGCCAGGGCCGGAAATCCAAGGGAAAACAGCAAAGGTGCGGTAAGGGCGGCAGGAGTTCCAAACCCCGCAGCACCTTCAATAAAGCTTCCAAAAAACCAGGTGATAATTATGGCCTGTACCCGTTTGTCGGATGAAATTCCGGTAAAGCCTTTGTTAATAGCAGCTATGGCGCCACTCTGCCTCAAGGTGAACAGCAATGCCAAAGCTCCCAGTACTATAAACATAATCTCAAAGGCTATTACTATACCATTAATGATGGCGGCAGCGATGTATTCAGTATAGGTACCCCAAATAAAATATACCATTGCCAGTACTGCTGTAAAAGCAACGGGCATGGCACGGGTGGCAGGCCAGCGATAACCCGCCATAAGAATGAAAATTATCAAAACAGGGGTAAATCCTAATATGGCAAGAAGTGAATCAGGCATAAAGCAGTGGTATCATGAATTCCGGATATTTTTTCAGGATTTACCCGATCTGTAGTCTTCGAGCGCTTTCATAAGTTTTTTCCTTGAAAAGAAAATCCTGCTCTTCACCGTCCCAAGGTTCAGTTTCATCTCTTCAGCAATTTCCTTGTATTTGTAACCCGATATATACATCTCGAAGGGAATTCTGAGTCCATCTTCCAATGCCTGAACTTTTTTATTTATCTCTTCAACAGGAATAGCTGCATCCGGTTTTGAGGCGGAAGATTCTTCAGTGTTAATTAAATAATAAAGATCTTTGGTATTGTCCATGGTGGTATTTTGTTTAACTGACTTCCGGTAATTGTTTATAAAAATATGTTTCAGAATAGTAAATGTCCATGCTTTCAGGTTGGAGTTACTTCTGAACTGTTTTCGATATGTCAGTGCTTTAAGAAATGTTTCCTGAACGAGATCACGTGAGTCTTCCTGATGGTAGGTCAGACTATAGGCAAATCTCTCAAGATTACTTTCAAGTTTTACCAGCTGATTATCAAATTCTATTTTAGTCATGGTTATTCATTCTTTAAACCCCGGAACCCGGAGTTAATTTTTATTTAAGTCAAAATATATACCAATCGTGCCTTCATATTAATTAAGCAGATTGGAATTGCGGGACAGGAACTTATGATTCCCTGTCCCGTGAAATATTCAGGCAGGAATAATTACAAAAGGAGTTGCAGGTACTATAAAATACAGGTGGGGAAATTATTCTACAAGTGAGTATTATGTTCTTATCCCGGAAATCGGGGAGATACGGAATGGATCTTTGAATGTAAGCCACTCAGTAATTTCAATACTCTGCCGGGCGTATATGATTTTTTTCTATGCTGATTTTTGCCTGGCGGTATCATTGACGGTTATCGCATCAGGAACCGGTAAAATCCCTGCACCAGCCATCGATGTCAGCTTCCTTATGGTTGCCTGAAAAAACAACCACACGATATCTGAACGAAAGCTTTTGTCCGGCACTCATCTCTACCGGCTCTTCGTTAAAGCAGAATGATGAGGGTGAAAAAAACCCGTAGTCCCTCGTCACCCAGAGTCCGGGATAATATGAGTTTTCAGGATGCTGGATAATAGCCAGTCCCTTTGTAACCCCGTCATTGTCTCCGTAAAATGCAGCCCAGTCGCCAGCTTTCTCACGAATCCCAGCTTCATCACGGTTTCCGTCCGAATCAACTATTGTTCCTGTTCCCAGAGGAGCCAATTCGGGTCCGTGATTCATGCAGCCCACAGCAATTTCGGGTCTCATCCGGGCACTGAAAAAGGAGTGGCCGGTAGGTCTGACTGAGAGGTCCTTGAGGACATCAAATTCAAGGTTAAAATCCATCACTCGCACCGTTGATGAGGGGGCCCAGATCTTTACGGTACGCGTTTCATTGAAATGATGGTTCCCGGTGGCGGGAACAATCCATTCAAGGTGGTCGGTAAAAACTACACTTTTACCGTCGTTGCTTAAGATTTGAGGATTACGCGAAAACACCTGGCCGGTCTCAAGTTCATGACGCGGTTGCCAGTAATTGCCCCGCGCCACATTTTCGCTTATAACCCAGTCCAGGCTTACATAAAGGGAACTGTGGTGGGGGTAGGGCTCCTGATCCCAGGTTGTAACTGAACGTCCCGAAAGCGGACCGTTAACAGGGTAGTAGAAAGGATATTTGTGCTCCTGGCTAAACAGGTAGGATGTGAAATCCTCCCCATTAACCTTAACGGATATCCTGTCAGCTTCCATGGAGGCATTGACATCCTGGGAGGGATCAGCTTTACAGCCGGCTGATATTAATACAAGCAGTGCAAAAGGATAAAGCAAAAAGTTTTGTCTTATTGGCTTAATAATCTTTATTTTTTAATTGTATAAGCTGGGTCAGAGTCCCGCTTGATCACATTGAATTTATTATTTTGCTCAAATTTCAGGCTCCAGGGCAAAAAGCAGATTACAACAATATAATAACGCTAAATTAAACAAAAATTCGAAATACAGATGAAAAATCAATTCTGGCAAGGTTTATGAAACCTGTAAACAGGAAGCTGGTTTAGTTCCCCAAAATATTTCAGCCATTTTTCATTTAAAGGACATAAATATATTGTGTTCAGGGCACGTTGATGGAATTTAGAATTTCCGGCAGCCTCCTCACTTTAATGAAAGTTTGATTTGATCAAAATTAATGCATTATAATTATGGTAAAAACGAATGGGAAAAAACTATTTAGCTATCTTGGCCGGTTTGCTTTGCTGCATTTGTTTATAAATACTGTCTTTGCATTTTTGTTTTTAAACATTCAGCGCTCATTACCGGAGGGTGGCCGGATTGCGCTTGATATTTTTTCTCCCTATCAGCCTTTCAGCTTCTCCACGGTTATTACACAGTTTATTCGCATACTGGCTTGCGGATTGGTACTTTATCCTTTTTATGATACCATAACAAATGGCCGGAAGGGGATGCTCATACTTTTCGGGGCCATGTGGGGCCTTACCCTTTTTACCTCGGCTGATCCCGCTCCGGGTACTATTCAGGGTATGGTATATACTCAAACAACATTCTTTGAACATGCAATCACTATTTTTACCGTCGCTATCCAGATGCTGGTTTTTGCGTGGCTTTTTATCATCTGGGAAGCTGGTTCGGGATACGGATTGTCAGGGAGGGAAAAAACCGATATTGTCAACCCAGAAGACCGTCCGCCGGAAGATCTTCTGGACGATGAAACGGAAAATGTATCTGCTCCGGAAAGCATATCAGGAAATGTGCAACTGTATACTATGCGCTTTACTCTTCTGCACCTGCTAAGCTACCTGATAGCAGGATCTGTTTTTTATCAGTTGTCAGGATATATGGGAGTAGTAGCTTCACGGGAAACGCTGGAAATTTTCCGTCCACGGGAGGAGTATAATTATTTTTTTTTCCTGATAATTTCCGGTCAGATTTTCAGAGGTATCGTACTTGCTTTATTGATATATCCATTCCATAATACTTATATTAAAAAAATAAATGGGTGGTTTCTACTATTTGGGTTGCTGTTTGGGCTGACTTTGCTCGGATCACCGGTTTTTATCCCGGTAACTTTACTCAGGGAGGCGGCATTTGTTGAAACAATTGGAAGTCTCAGAATAGGCATTCCTGAAGCTATAACTCAAATGCTCCTTTTTTCCGTATTGTTTTTTTACTGGCAGAAACGATTATTTAGAAAAAGGAATCTCTGAAGATTGTTTTTTATCCAAGCGATTCCAAATTATACTTAATTGTGTGGGGTTATTCATTAAAATCGAAAATATTATGGGATTTTCAGATAAAAACATAACCAGGATCGGGAAAAAAGATAGCGACTCAATCATAAGCAGTAACTCTCATGATCTTGAAAGTGGAATAGGTCCCTTGCTTGACAGGATAGGTAACGCCCGGATAGTATTGCTCGGTGAGGCTTCGCATGGCACTCACGAATATTACTTATGGCGGGCACGCATCACCCGGAAGCTGATAACTGAAAATAAGTTTAACATTATAGGAGTTGAGGGTGACTGGCCGGATTGTTACAGGATCAATCGTTATATAAGGAATTATGAAAATAATGTAAATAATGCCATTGAAGTGTTGGAAAATTTCCACAGGTGGCCTGCATGGATGTGGGCTAACTGGGAAATTGCCGAACTTATGGAATGGCTCAGGGAACACAATAAGGGAAAGGGCTATAATCAACAGGCCGGATTTTATGGTCTGGATATCTACAGTTTATGGGAATCGCTGGAAGCTATACGGGAGTATCTGAGGGAAAATGATCCGGATGCACTGGCTACTGCAGAAAAGGCTATGCAGTGTTTTCAGCCGTATGATAAAGAAGGAGCGGATTACGGCTCATCAACATTTTTTACCTCAGATACCTGTGAGAATGAAGTCGTGGAACTTCTCACTAAAATCAGGGCAAGAGTGCCTCTATACAATAGTGATCCCGAGGCTCCTTTTAATGCCGAGCAAAATGCCATAACGGCTGTAGAAGCCGAGCGTTATTACCGGGAAATGATTAAGGGAGGCCCAGCTTCTTGGAATATCAGGGATGTTCATATGACAAATACCCTGGAAAGACTTTTGAACTTTCACGGTAAAGAATCCAAGGCTATTGTCTGGAAGCATAATACTCATGTAGGTGATGCCCGTGCCACAAACATGCATCGCAAAGGGATGGTAAATGTAGGGCAGCTGGCAAGAGAAAGATGGGGAGAATCCTTGGTTATCCTTACAGGTTTTGGCTCTTACCGGGGGAAAGTAGTTGCTGGCAGAACCTGGGGTGGCAGGATGCAGGAGATGAATGTTCCGGAAGCACGGAAAGACAGCTGGGAAGCCGTTCTTCATAACATACTTCCAACAGACAAGCTTATTATAACCGAAGATATTAAAGAATCTCCGTTGATGTCGGGAAGTATAAATCATAGAGCTATCGGAGTGGTATATGAACCTGAAATGGAACATTTTGGAAATTATGTTCCCAGCCAGATTTCCCGCCGCTATGATGCTTTTGTATATGTGGACGAAAGCAGCGCGTTACATCCCCTGGATACTAAATCAGAAACTCAGATTACTCCCGACACCTATCCATGGGGGTTGTAAAATAATATTTAACTTATATGATATTCGGTATGAAATGAATGAAACGGGAGCAAATCTTTTTCGCAAATTGTCCTGCCAGGAATAGTTTAAACAGAAAAACAGTAAAGTTATGAAAAACAAAAAAATAATAGTAACACTTGCAGTTTCCTGTATTTTACTGATACCTGATTCATTATCCCAGACCCTTAACTATACCTCCACAGATGATGCGCATGTGGTGATAAAAGGAACAGCTACCATGCATAGCTGGAAGCTGAGTTCGGAAACCATGATGAGTGAGGTTATTTTCAATACCGGAAACGGTGAAACCATTGAATCTTTGGAATCGGTGATGTTCACCCTTGAAAAAACCACCCTGGAGAGTGACCGTTCCAGGATGGCCAGGGATGCCCATGAGGAGATGGATGCAGATAATCATCCCCGGATATCTTTCCGGTCCAACGGCAATGGCAATATTGAAAGGAACGGAGATGAATACCGGGTAACTGCAACCGGAGATTTAACCATATCTGGAATAACCCGGCAGGTAAGTGTTGAGGCTACCTGCATTAAAACAGGGGATGAAATGGTCTGCACAGGCACCAGGGATTTAAAGATGACCGATTATGATATTGATCCTCCTACCGTCATGCTGGGTGCAATAAGAACTCATGACGATGTTACGGTTGAATTCCGGATTGTCTATTCACAATAATTCACATATCCAGCACCTGATTTATCATCTGATTGGCATATCCCCATTCATTATCATACCAGCTGAGAATTTTAACAAGATCACCATCAACCACCTGTGTCATGCCAAGATCTATGATTGAGGCGTGGGGATCTTTTATAATATCTGAGGAAACAAGTTCTTCGTTACTTGCTGAAAGGATGCCTCTGTAGCGTTCACTTTGTGCTTCATCCCTGAAAATATCATTCACTTCCTGCACCGAGGTGTTTTTTTCAGTAACAAATACCATATCGGCAATCGATCCAACGGGCACAGGTACCCTGAGTGCAATACCGTCAAATTTATTTTCCAAATGCGGCAGTACTTTGATAGTGGCTTTAGCCGCACCTGTTGTGGTGGGCACAATATTTATAGCTCCGGCTCTTCCCCGGCGTACTTTCTTTTGAGGAAGATCAACGATTGGCTGACTGGAGGTATAGGCATGAGTAGTCGTCATAATTGCTTTTCTAATCCCTATTCTTCTGCTCATAATTTCCATTACGGGCGTTATGCTGGTGGTAGTACAACTGGCACAGGAAATGATCTTTTCATCTGTTTCATTTATGCCATAAACAATTGTGGCTACCTCTTCACTTTTTGAGGGTGCAGATAAAATAACTTTTTTAGCACCTGCATTAAGATGTTTTTCCAGGCCTTCCTTATTGGTGAAAATTCCCGTACTTTCGATAACAATATCAATATCCATATCTTTCCATGGCAGTTGTGAGGGATCCTTTTCGTTTAACACCCTGATTTTCTTTTGATCTATAATAAGGTTGTTGCCCCCGGTGCTTATTTCTTTATTATATTTACCATATACACTGTCAAATTTTAACAGGTATACAAGGTTTTCAGCCGGCACTAAATCATTTACCGCGGTTAATTCCAGATCAGCTCTTTCAATGATGATTTTAAGAGCTGCCCGCCCTATTCTGCCAAGGCCGTTTATTGCTATTTTTTTCATAATTAATGAAATTTACGATTAACACTGCGTAACTAACTGTAAATTAATTTTATAAATCAAGATTTGCCTGTTTACAGAAATTATTTATGCTGTTTAGCTTATTAAATGTTTTCTGCAAGCTGCTACAGTTAACTGCAATATTGATTCCAAAATTACCGGTTATTAAACTGAAGGTGCTGCGTTTTTTTATAAAAATTTAAATGTCTCATATAGTGGATAATAATATAGTCCATGTATTTTCGATATGCTGATAACAGTGTAATAAAAATATACAGCACATCCACAAAGTGGGTAATATTTCATCACTGCCCCGACTAGTCATACCTGGGCTGGGCCAAGCCCTAAACGGAAATATTCATAAGCGTTATTATCTGAATAATCGGTGTGTTGTGTGAACAGTTCTGTGTAAGCTGAATAAACAAACCGGAACTGGAGTTGTTAATATTATGAGACTCATGGCAAGTGGCTGTGATGGATGAGATAAGCTTAACTGGTTGGATTAAAAAGCCAGATGCAGGGTTGAAGCAATAGCCTGCACAGACGAGAAAAGCTAAACTGGATTCGTTATACCGGTAAAACAGCCTTCAGTGGTAAAACGGCTCTGGAAATAGATAAAAACAGTCGGTATTGGTTAAAGAGAGTGGACATATTTTATTGTATGACGGAGTATGCAGGTTGTGCAGAAGTTTGGTCAGTTTCCTGTCCGGCAGGGATAAAAAGGGGAAATTCAGTTTTGTTCCATTGCAATCGGAAAAGGGACGGGCTTTGCTTGATAGAATTGGGGTGGATTCCGGCAATCCTGATACTGTTGTTTTAATAAGCGGTGACAAATATTTTACAAAATCTTTGGCAATACTGCATGTTTTTAAAAACCTCGGAGGGGCCTGGAAGCTCTTTTTTGTCTTTATAATTATTCCAGGGTTTATTCGTGATTTTTTTTACGGGATTATTTCAAAAACACGGTACAGGATTTTTGGCAGGCATGAATCCTCTGATTCCTAAGGGATCTTAAGATTATTTTCTTTGTACCATTTCACTGGATTTTCCTTTAGTTTTTTTATCATCAGCGGAAGTGTTTCCATAAGCGAATATTCTGGTTCCCAGTCCAGCAATTCTTTTGCCCGGGAGATATCAAGTTCATAATGATCATCAGCCCTGTCTATCATCCATGGTTTTATAAAGGGATCACCAAAAATACCCATGCCAAAGGACCCGGTTTTGGCAAGCGGTTTAGGCATTTCATAGGTTTTCCATGTTTCACCGTGGATAAGCTTACCTATTTTATCCTGCAGTTCTTTGTAGCTCGGTGTTTCAGGTTCGCCGATGTTTATGGCTGTTTCATCGGGAAGGTCATTTTTTTTATCTATTGTTTTCTCCACTGCTTCAAGAAGATCTTCCATATGCAGGAATACATTTCCGTGGTTCAGATCACCGGAAAAAAAATGACTGGTGAACTGTTTTTCGTAGATACGTTGTATCTGGTGTGAAATTGGGATCGAATGACATTCATCATCATATATACCCGCCAGCCGTAACATGACTGCGGGCGTATATCCCCTGTTTTCCCTGATTATCTGCTCGGTATTCACTTTTGATTCAGGATAATCCCAGTTTGGTTCCAAAGGGCAATCTTCATTAATCTTCCTGCCTGGTATCGTTGGTTTGTAAATAAGATTTGTAGAAGAAAATATAAATTGTTCAACATCGAAATCCTGCAGAACCCTTAAGAATTTTTCAGTGCCTTTTACCGTCACTTCTTCATAGAGGGGACTGGGTTTTCCTGAAAAATCATAATAGGCGGCAAGGTGAACAACCGAAGCAATTTCGTCTCCGTAAGCATAACGTATGCGTTCCATTGCTCTCCTGATACTTTTTTCAGACGTTATATCAAAACACACCCACTCAATTTCACGGGGAGGAAAGGGATTGCCAGACTTATCCAGTCCAACTAACCGGAATTTGTTGATCAGCCTCTTGATGATTCGAGTTCCTAATAAACCACTGCTTCCTGTTACAATTATAACCTCTTTATCGGAATTTCCTTTACCGTTACCGTGATTATGCTTGTTTTGCTCAGACTGTTTCATTTTGTCAATAGTTTTTATTCAGGATTTGGCTATTCATGATAGTTGTTGTGGAATATCTACCCATTATTTTACAGCATTTTTTCCAGTTTCAATATTTTTCCAGGACGACGTTTAAGTCCTTTATTATCAATAGGCTAATTCATAACCATCAGTTTTCAGGGCCGCTGCAATTTGCAATTTAAGTTCATATCCTCCATGGTCACTACCAATTCCTATACCAATGACTTATACCCATGAGACAGAAATCCTTCTATGTAAGCGTTAACCAGCAACAGGTATTAAGGTTGGCAAAGCCAGTTAAACAGATTGGGATCAACCGGTAATCTTGTTTGCAGTGATGATATTGCATCCTTTTCCGGCTAATTCATTTTTTATAGCGTCAAATTCACCCGGATCAATAGGGCATGTGGCATCTTCAATCAGGTTAGCTGAAAATCCTTCCTTCAGTGCATCTTTGATAGTAAACTGCACACAGACGTCCCCCGCCAGTCCGCAAAAATAAAGCTCGCCGGCATTACGCTCATGCAGGTAACCGGCCAGGCCGGTGTTCTTCTGATGCCCGTTATCGTAAAAACCGCTGTAACTGTCAATGTTTTTGTCCATGCCTTTCCGGAAGATAGCTTCAATTTTTCCGGTGTTAAGTTCCTGATGAAGTTCAGCCCCTTTTGTATTTTGCACGCAATGATCCGGCCACAGTACCTGCTCGAGTCCTTGCCATTTTATCCTGTCGAAAGGTTTCTTGCCCTCATGATTTGAGGCAAAGCTCATGTGATCAGCCGGATGCCAGTCCTGCGT
>SLKJ01000143.1 GCA_007134675.1 Bacteroidales bacterium | reverse complement strand
TTCTTTACAAACCGGCGTCTTGAAGATTCTTTCTTTTCCATAACTGTCAGATTAAGTGAATAAATAAAGGCAGTAAATTACATAAAATAATTCAATTGAAACTATAACAAGGATTACTAATGTTGAGTTTTTCACTGATAAATAAAATTATGCCCCGGAATAATTAATTTATGGGAAAAGTCATTAGTGTCCGATAAATATTAAATTACGTTCTTTGAAATCCTTGCTATATCTGACTTGTGGAGCTTTTTGGTTGCGTGTCGATTTGAATTGAACCACATCATTTACTATCCAACCGGTTCCATTTTCTAACGCCTGGAGAAAGTGTCAGCAGTATAATCAACAAACAATTAACCGCCGTTATAAACTGGATTGGCCACTTAAAGCCAATTAACACCCCCTGAAAAGTTAACCATCCTGCTAATACAATACCAAGTACCAGAGTTCCGGTCCACCCCCACTGATAGCCACTCCAGCAGGAAATAACCTCCATCAGCTTCCACTTCGGACAAGCTAACAATCCGTAAACTAAAAAAAGCGGTCCAAGTCCCATAACCACTAGCAGAAATATACCAGGAGCTGTAAAATCTGGTACCGGTAAATACTTCAGTATTTCCTGCAATTGAAGTAAACGACCGGTGTTGTCGGCCAGCATTGCTATGCCACCATACAGGCCTCCAACGGACAGGAAAAGAAGAGAGGCTACCAGCAACCAAAGCATTAAAGGACGCTTTATAATGTTTTTGCCAGCCGGCGCTGGACTGTTCAAACCGGGATATGCAGGCCCCGAAGATTTCATTTTCTTAACTTTAGAAAATAGTGGTGCTTTTTGGCAATTTCATCAAGTATCCGGTGTAAAATTTTAGAACGCTCCTTGATATCGGCACACTTCGACTCTTTTTTGGCCTGAATCAGGGCTGCCTCTAATTGTGCAATCTCCAAAACGGTAGAGGCGATGCAATAATATCTTTTTGAACGCCCCTCATTAAAGCTTCCTAACATTTCATTGAGCAATTGTTCCCTGATTTGTTGTATTTTTTGAAACTCATCAACACCATGTTCCTGAATATAGGCGATGTTATCTTCAAGTTTTTGATAACAGACAAAAGTATCGTGTTCACGGCTAAATTTTCTGTGGTTGTGCCACTTTACACAATCACTGCTTTCGGAGCACTCCCAGCAAAATTCAAGTCCCTTTTTCTTTATTGCACAAGTGATGAACGGACAACCTGCATCCATACGGGATAAGCTTTTACACCCGCCGCACTTGCTTTTTCCTTCAGTGTGATAACCGGGACAGAGCCGGCAGGACAATCCACAAATTCCAATTTCGGGATATTTGATCTTCATCTGAACAAAAAAAAATCATATTCGCTTTTTCATCATCTTCTTTTAATATACTTAAAAAAACTGTATTCGATAAGTATCCCCTAAAGGTATAAGTTCTTCACCTACTCTGACCATATTCCCTTCAACATAACTTATCCTGGTGAGTGATATGATATAAGACCTGTGTACCCGCATAAACCAGTCAGCCGGCAACTACATTTCCATATTCCTGAGTATTTCATGAACAACATGGGACTTGAAAAAACTGGTTCCGGATATAACCGGCATTTTGATGCCCAGAAGTATCAGCCCAACTTCCTGCCGGCCAAGCAATTCGCTTGCTTCAATTGCATTTGAACCCATGGCAACCAACTCTATAAAAGAAATTTCTGAGATGTGCTTTCGCAGGACATCCTGGGCAGCAGGCTCATCTTCAATAATGATGGTTTTCATTTCATCACTCCTTTCGTTTCAAATCAAACAGTTCCATTTTCATCCTGAACACTCTTTCACCCTCGTGTACCTCAAACTTATGTTTGTCCGGGTATATCATGCTGCATCCCGTTACGGCTGTAAAGTTCCAGCAATGCACAATATGCACTATATGACCTTCCAAGGACCCTTTTAAGAACTTCCTCGCCGGGGTGAACGGCTTTATCGGTAAGCTCCAGTGATGTTGTGTTATTTGCTGGCATTACTTACCGGCCTGAGATTTAATATAATCATCTACAACCAGCATTGCTTTTTGATAATCTGATTCAAATATCATCACCCTCACCCCGCCGCCTGCTCCGTAAACCGGACTTCGGGCAATTATTTCATCTTTTAAAAATGATTCAATCCCCTCATTTTCCAGCAGGTTCTTAACCATCTGGGCCTGGAATGGGGTGCCATTAAAAATTTAGATTATTTTCATATCGGCCGATTAAATAACTATAATGCTGTTTGCTGAAGATTCTTTGTTTATGTAATTTCCCTGATCCCAGAGCTTCACAATCGTAACAGATACTACTCTGCTGACAGGGTTTTATGAAGTGTAGCGCGCAGGTTAGCTGGCAGCTCCATTCTGATTGTCATTTGCATCATTGCTTCTAATGAGTTGAATTTTAAAATTTTTTCGATGCGCCCTGGTAATGTGTACATTATCTTACAATATCTTCATGTGATTGATTGAATTTACTATAGCATTCTGAAATTGCCTCTGTAACTTCTATTTCAGTAGAGGTGGCAAGCATCTCGGCCGTAAACTCGCAAAAATAGAAAAAGGCGATTATCTCCTCCTCCTCTTCAAGACCAGTGATCATCCTAACCAAATCATAATTGAGGGTATATCCTGCCCTCTTGCTTTCCTCGCGGAGCACTTCCCTGTATTTTCTAATTTCCCGGCCCTCGCGGCTTAAAAGATTATAAAAATAGGTGATCGGGCTTCCCAGTATCCTGACAGGCGCCGGACCGGATTTTGTTGGGGTCAGGGCAAATTCGCGAATGACAGAGTAATATTGAGGTATAGAATCAAAACCATATATGAATTCCCGTCTAAACCCGGCATATGTCGGTGGTAAAGGATAGATATCAACAGCATCTATATCATATATTTGCTGTTCAAGCTTTAAGGTTAGAAGAACGTCGGAGTTCAATACTTCCATGGTAATGTCAATAGTATCGGAAATAAATCCAATAACTGAGATAAGAAGGCTGTCACCAATGCCGGCATAGATACTGAACAGGCCTTCATCGTTTGTTATAGTCCCCCTCTCCCTGGTAGTATTAATTATATGTGCTCCGGGAACAGGCATTGAATCTTCAAGCCGGACTACTCTCCCGGTAACTATTTCATATTCATGCTGAGTGTAAATGGCCTCTATACTGAAAATCATCAGCAATGCTGTAAGTAATGCAAAACCTGCACAACCGATCGGGCATGATGATCTGAATGGTCTGATTGGAATGCTCATGTAACCTGGTATTTGATCATGGGGATTATACCTGTTCACAGAGATATAATAATCAATACAAGGTAAAAAAAATATTTGAGATATACCTCCCTAAAATACTGGCAGAAAGGATAATATCCAATTCCTTTTCCAGATCGGTTGATCAGCTTGGAATACAAGTGTTTGGATCAATGTGCCCAACCTGGTAATTATTACCCAGGTCAAAATTTTTAATAAAATGTCCTCCTTGCTGTAACAAGATGCTCATTCATTCGTCATACATTAAAAAAAATATCTGCTATATACCCCTGTCGATGCTCTTAAACAACATTAAAGTTTCAGTCCGCAATCTGCTGGCACAGAAAGGCTACACTCTTATAAACCTGTTTGGGCTGGCAGTTGGCATTGCCAGTGCACTGATGATAATCCTGTACGTCATAGACGAATTCAGTTATGACAGGTTTCATCCTAACGCCAAGAATATTTACAGGGTATGCCTTGACGCCAAACTGCAGGATACAGAGATGCTTGCACCAATAAGCAATAATGCCATAGGTCCGGTATCATATGAAGAATACCCCGACATTCTAAACTACACAAGGGTTTTCTCCTTCGGTGGAGACCCTGACATCCGTTACGACGACAGGACCTTCATAGAAAAAAATCTGATATATGCAGATTCTACATTCTTCCAGTTATTTAACGGTTTCAGGCTTATAAGCGGCGACACCGGCAATATACTCAATGCACCTAACCAATTGGTTATGACAAAGTCAACTGCAGAAAGATATTTTGGCAGTGAAGACCCGGTTGGAAAAAGCGTGCGTAAGTGGTCCGGCAGCCAGGAGTGGCAGGTAGTCGGAATTGCAGAGGATCCTCCCTCAAACAGCCATATTAAATTTGATATTGTCTGCTCATTTGTCAGTATGCAATGGGCACAAGCGCCTGCCTGGGTTTCCAATAACAATTACACCTTTATCCAGGTACAGGAGGGGACCGATCCTAAGGATATCGATGTCCGCTTTGAGCATCTGGTCGCGACCTATGCCGGACCTGTTTTTGAGGAAATGATGGGAGCCTCTATGGAGGATCTCGAGCATCTGGGCAATCGCTACAACTATTTCACCCAACCGCTCACAGATATTCATCTCAGGTCAGATATGCCATTTGAGATGGAGGTCGGTGGAAATATTACAATGGTTTATGTATTGATGCTAATCGCTCTGTTCATTATTTTTATTGCAGCAATAAACTTTATGAACCTGGCCACGGCAAGATCAGCAAGGAGAGCGAAGGAGGTAGGAGTGAGAAAAATTGTTGGTTCAACCCGTTCCAGGCTGGTCGGACAGTTTCTTACTGAATCCGTCCTTCTTTCGGCGGTGTCGCTGATAATAGCAATAATCATTGTTATTGCCGCAATGCCTGCCTTCAACACTATCGCGGGAAAACAGATTGTAATTTCAGCCCTGCCGGTAACATTAACGGTTGGTGTGCTGCTGGCAACCATCCTAGTTGTAGGATTTGCAGCAGGAAGCTATCCGGCATTCTTTCTTGCCAACATCGATCCAATGATCATCTTCAAGGGAAAATCCCTTTCGGGGATGAAGAGCAGCCTGCTTCGCGGGATCCTTGTTACCTTTCAATTCATTATTACAATCGGACTGCTGATCGCTACTTTCGTGGTTTATAGCCAGATATCCTTTATCCGGGACAAGGATCTTGGATACAGCCCCCACAGCACCCTGGTAATCAACAGGCCATATGTCATAGCTTCAGCACAGCGCCAGTCATTCGAAGACGAATTACGCAACCTGCCCGGCATTGAAGCAGTTGCCAGATCCAACTCCCTGCCAACAACCATAATAGGAAACACAATTATGCGAAAAGAGGGTGCTCCGCCCGATGATATGCAGACTTACAATTTCTTCCATGCATCATATGACCTTGACAGAGTGCTAGATCTCAGGATGGAGCAGGGCAGGTACTTTAACAGGAATTATGCATCGGACTCATCTGCAATAGTTATAAACCAGGCGGCCGCACGGGGATTTGGCTTTGAAGGTTCTCCTCTGGGACAGAAGGTTTACGTCAACCTAAGTGACGAAAAAAGCGTGGTTGGTGTGGTAGAGGACTTTCACTATGAATCCCTCCATCAGAGGATTAGTCCCCTTGTCATTGTCTTCGGGCAGAACTACGAGTACCTTACATTACGGTTCGGAGACCAGAATCCGGGTGAAATACTGAGAAAAGTAGAAGGAAAATGGAATGAGTTTGTACCCGACCAGGTTTTTGACTATTTTTTCCTTGAGGATTCGGTTGATGAGCAGTACGGTAACGAGCATCGTGCCGGCATGCTGTTTTCAGGTTTCAGCCTGCTGGCAATTGTAATAGCCTCGCTCGGATTACTGGGACTCTCCTCCTATTCTGCTGAGCAGCGAACCCGGGAAATTGGTATACGAAAGGTTTTCGGTGCAACCGAAAGTATAGTCGTTTGGCTGCTGCTTAAAGAGATTAACCGTCTTTTCATTATAGCCACACTGGTATCATGGCCGATAGCATGGTACCTGATGACAAACTGGCTTGAGAATTTTGCATTCCGCATTGACCTTTCACCGCTGGTGTTTGTTACCTCTTCGGTCTTTTCCTATATGATTGCGGTGCTTATGGTTAGCTACCAGGCCTTTAAGGCCGCCGGAGCCAACCCTGCCGTTACACTTAAATATGAATAATGAATTCACCTTCTCAAAATGGCAGGAGCTGTCGCAATCCAGATAAGCACCAGGACCCACACCCGGCCTGGCGAAATTCAAATTGAATACTTAACATATTTGCTATATAAGCGCCTTTCATATTCCATATCATTCCGAAAAACAATAACCGGTCATGCATAACTCCGGTAAGACTATCAAGTCAGCTGAAATATTCTCTAACAGGTTAGTAACTTTCTGCAAATTACGATCAATATCAGCATATGCGACATTAA
>SLKJ01000117.1 GCA_007134675.1 Bacteroidales bacterium | reverse complement strand
GTGCAGGAACTTGCTTTTGCCATTGCTGCCGCTTCTGAATATCTTGAGCGCCTTACCTCCGGGGGAGTGCCTGCTGTTAATGCCGCAGAGAAGATAAAATTTACATTTGCTGCCGGAAGCAATTATTTTATGGAGATAGCCAAGTTCAGGGCGGCAAGGTATCTATGGTCGAAGGTAACAGAAGCATGGGAGCTTGATCCAGCCACGGCAGGGAAGATGATTATTCATGCGGTCACCTCCGGTTGGAACAAAACCATATACGATCCTTATGTTAATGTGCTTCGCTCCACTACTGAAACGATGTCTGCCGTGCTGGGAGGGGCAGACTCGATGACTGTAGCTCCATTTGATAAGCCTTTCAGGAAGGGAGGGACTCCTTTCTCCGGGCGCATTGCCAGGAACACCCAGCTCGTTTTAAAGGAGGAGGCATATTTTGACAAGGTTGCCGATCCTGCTGCCGGTTCCTACTATATTGAATCACTTACCAGCTCGCTGATAGAAGAGTCATGGAAACTGTTTTTGCAAACCTCTGATATGGGTGGATTTCATGAAGCTTTCATGAGTGGTTTTATCCAGGATTCGATACAGGAAACCGCCCAGAAAAGAGACAGTTATATTGCATCCCGCCGGGATATTCTCCTTGGCACTAACCAGTATCCGGATTCAGGCGAGCGGGTTATTGACAATATTGATCTTTCTCAAGTAAGCCCGGTACAGCCTGTGGCTGCAGATCAGCCGGCGCGCCCGCTGAAAATTTATCGGGGAGCGCAGGCTTTTGAGGGACTGAGACTGAAGACGGAAAAGCTGCCGGGTGGACCGCCAAAGGTGTTCCTGCTAACATATGGAAACCTTGCAATGCGCAAGGCAAGGGCGGGATTCTCCGCCGGATTTTTTGGATGTGCCGGGTTCAGGGTAATTGATAGCCCCGGTTTCAGCACTCCCGGGGAAGGTGTAAAAGCCGCCCTTGAAAGCGGTGCCCCGATAGTTGTTGTGTGCAGTTCAGATGAGGAGTATCAGCAGATAGTGCCTGACATCGCTGCCGGACTGGAGAACAGGGCAATCCTTGTTGTGGCAGGGTATCCCTCAGATCATGCAGAGCAACTTAAAAATGCCGGGGTAAAGCATTTTATTCATGTCAGATCCAATGTTCTGGAAACACTTAAACTGTTTCAGCAAGAGCTGGGGATTCAATAAAATAAGATAATTCGAAAAAAATAGATAATTCCAGAAAAAGATAATTCCAAAATAAGATAATGCCGGATTATAAAAATATTGACATTCGTGCGGGTATGAAACCTGCCATGGGAAAACCTCGAAAGAATAGCAAAGGTGAAGGCAGCTGGCTTACAACCGAGCAGATACCAGTGAAGCCCTATTATACTGAAAAGGATCTGGAGGGACTTGAACATCTGTCATATGCCGCCGGGTTGCCTCCATATCTGAGGGGGCCATACAGCACCATGTATGTTATGCGTCCGTGGACAATAAGGCAATATGCAGGATTTTCAACTGCTGAAGAGTCAAATGCCTTTTACCGGCGCAACCTGGCAGCAGGTCAGAAAGGGCTCTCTGTTGCTTTTGACCTGGCCACCCACCGTGGATATGATTCCGACCATGAGCGTGTAGCAGGCGACGTTGGCAAGGCCGGAGTGGCAATAGATTCAATACTGGATATGAAAATCCTTTTTGATCAGATTCCTCTCGATCAGATGTCTGTTTCAATGACAATGAACGGGGCGGTCCTTCCAATTATGGCTTTTTATATTGTTGCCGGACTGGAGCAGGGTGTCAGTCCCGACAAGCTTACCGGAACCATACAGAATGATATACTTAAGGAGTTCATGGTGCGGAACACCTATATTTATCCGCCTGAATTTTCGATGCGGATAATTGCCGATATATTTGAGTATACATCAAGGAAAATGCCCCGGTTCAACTCGATCAGCGTTTCGGGATATCATATGCAGGAGGCCGGGGCTACAGCCGATATTGAACTGGCATATACCCTGGCCGACGGACTGGAATATCTGCGGACAGGAGTCAATGCGGGAATTGATATTGACTCGTTTGCTCCGAGGATATCTTTCTTCTGGGCAATCGGGATGAACCATTTCATGGAGATAGCCAAGATGAGGGCAGCGCGGATGCTGTGGGCAAAGATCGTTAATCAGTTCAACCCTAAGAATCCGAAATCACTTGCATTGCGCACTCACTCGCAGACCTCCGGATGGAGCCTGACAGAGCAGGACCCTTACAATAATGTTACACGTACATGTACTGAAGCCCTGGCAGCAGTGCTTGGACATACCCAATCCCTCCATACAAACGCACTCGATGAGGCTGTTGCCCTGCCGACGGATTTTTCTGCAAGAATTGCAAGGAATACACAAATTTACCTGCAGGAGGAGACCTCTGTTACACGGTCGGCTGACCCATGGGGCGGATCATATTATGTTGAACGGCTCACCCATGAAATTGCACATAAGGCATGGGCGAGGATAGAAGAGATTGAAGAGCTGGGAGGGATGGCCAGGGCCATAGAAACGGGGATACCAAAAATGCGTATTGAAGAGGCTTCTGCCAGGAAACAGGCGCGTATTGACTCAGGCAGAGATATAATTGTAGGGATTAACCGTTACAGGCTTGCTAAGGAAGATCCGCTCGAGATACTTGATGTTGACAATACCGCTGTGCGGGAGGCACAGATAAACAGATTAAATAAACTTAGGGCAGAAAGGGATCAGAAGGAGGTTGACAATGCACTTGAAGCTATCACTATGGCGTGCCGGAACGGCAGGGGCAATCTGCTTGAGCTTTCGGTTGAAGCTGCAAAGAGAAGGGCCAGTCTTGGTGAGATCTCATATGCCTGTGAAAAAATTGCAGGGAGGTATAAAGCAGTGATAAGATCAGTTTCAGGAGTTTATTCATCAGAATCAGGAAATGACAGTAATTTTGAAAAAGCCTGCAGGATGGTAAAGGATTTTGCCGAAAGGGAGGGCCGCCAGCCACGCATTATGATTGCAAAAATTGGACAGGACGGGCATGATCGCGGGGCAAAGGTTGTTGCAACAGGATATGCCGATATAGGGTTTGATGTGGATATCGGCCCGCTTTTCCAGACTCCTGCAGAAGCTGCAAAACAGGCAGTGGAGAATGATGTCCATGTGCTTGGGATTTCAAGCCTTGCTGCGGGACATAAGACGCTTGTCCCACAGGTTATCAAGGAGCTGAGAAAACTTGGACGTGATGATATAATGGTTATTTCCGGTGGTGTGATACCTCCGCAGGATTATGATTTCCTTTACAAGGCCGGTGTAATGGCTATTTTCGGTCCCGGCACGCCTGTATCAGCAGCTGCTGTAAAGATCATGGATATACTGCTGGATACAGGAGAAAAGGATCCCGGAGTGTAAAGCCTCAGAAATATGAATTTATCGGTGTATATTTCTCCTGTAAGCATAAATTTTGTTTCAATAAAATATTCAAAATTTATGCTTACAGTCGGAACCGCTGCGCTTTCCGATGAAATTTTTTTCATTTGATAGTGTGTAATTTTAAATAAAAAAAATTTCATCTACATTTGAGAATTTCATACCGGCATACTACCGGTTACTTAATGTATAATAATAAACCTAACTGATATGGATGAAAGAGGAAGTTCCAATGCGGGTCAGGGATTCGGTGTTGCCGGTTTTATTATCGGAATAATTGCCCTTATCCTTTCTTTTATTCCCTGTCTGGGTATGTATGCAATATTACCCGGCGTTATTGCGATAATATTCAGCGCTGTCGGATATTCTCAGGCAAGTACGGCAAATACTCCCAAAGGTTTGATAATTGCAGCGCTGGTGATTTCCATAGTGGGGACTTCAGTTGCATCATGGCAGTTTTTGACAATAAAGCGGGCTGCTACCCGGCTGGAGAGATTCGGAGAGGAGTTTCCTGATGTTTTCAGGGATGAATTCGGCAATGAAATCCGGGAGAATATCAGGAGGGCAATAGAAAAAATTGAAGATTTTGAAGATTTTGACACCATTCCCGCCGACACTTTAGATTTTGACAGTGAAGAGATGATTGAGGAATTGGAAAGGCTTGAGGGAGAGAGGCCGGACGAGAACTGATATTATCCTGACCCGACCATTTGCTGTACCTTATTTTATAAAGTCTCTGCCAAATAGAGGATTATGCTGCGATTGTTTTTATCTTTTTCTTCCTATCAGATGATTAATATCCTGACTGGTCTGATAATCGTTCTGATTTTTATCTATTCCATCATCTTCATTACCGGTAGCACAGATTACCCGGTTGAATGTGCACATATATCATATTACGGAGAGGATTGTCAGACTTGCGGACTGTCACGAAGTTTTTCGGAGATGTTAAGGGGTAATTTTTATTCTGCCTCCGAATATAACAGGAACGGCCCGCTTCTTTTCGCCTTTTTTCTTTTTCAGCTGTTCATGCGCACTATTGCAGGGTTTATTCTGCAGCGGATTGGGAGAACCGGAGCGGGGGACAGAGAGGTGATAAATGCACCATCAGCAAGCAGTTCGGGCACCATTTATTCCGGATCAGCTGACCTGAAGAGGAAAACTCTGGGTCTTTCAGATGCAGTTGTATCTTTTGTTTTATTTGTCGTCTGTTTCAGAAACCTTCTGATATTCTGGCAGTGACAGGCTTTAACTTATCATATGTCATTTGGGTGGCAGGTTCATATGGTTTTTATAACTTTATTTTATTGGAATGCGGATTCATTTTATAGCAATTGGGGGAAGTGCTATGCACAACCTTGCAATTGCCCTTGGAAAAAAAGGATATAAAATTACCGGGTCGGATGATGAGATATTTGAACCCTCAAGATCAAGGCTCAGGGAGCAGGGCCTTCTGCCGGAGGCATTGGGCTGGTTTCCGGAAAAACTTGATGAGAAGCCCGATGCTGTTATACTCGGTATGCATGCGAGGGATGATAATCCTGAACTTCTCAGGGCACGGGAGCTGGATATAAAAATCTATTCCTATCCGGAATTTTTGTATGAACATGCCCGTGGGAAAAAAAGGGTTGTGATAGGCGGGAGCCATGGCAAGACCACTATTACGGCTGTTGTCCTTCATGTGCTCAGATATTGCGGGATCAGTTCAGACTTTATGGTTGGTGCCATGATAAAAGGTTTTGATGTTATGGTATGGCTGAGTGATGATGCCGGGTTAATGGTTTTTGAGGGAGATGAATATCTTACATCTGCAATGGATAAAAGACCCAAATTTCACCTCTACCGGCCTCATATAGCTTTGCTGAGCGGGATAGCGTGGGACCATATCAATGTCTTTCCGACATGGGAAGGATACCTGGAGGAGTTCGAGAAGTTTGTGCGCCTCATAGAACCGGGCGGAAGCATCATTTATTGCCGGGAAGATAAAGCGGTAGTGAGGATAGTGAATAATTCAGCCGGAGATCTGGTAAAGATCGGATATGCCCTTCCTGATTATGAGATCAGGGATGGTAAAACCTATCTGATTGATCATCCATATCATGTTCCGCTCAGAGTATTTGGAAGGCATAACCTTATGAATATTGAGGGGGCAAGGATGGTTTGCCGGGAATTAGGCGTTGACAATGAGGCCTTTTACTCTGCCGTCAGCTCATTCCCGGGAGCAGACAACAGGCTTGAATTGCTGGCAGGTAACAGCGATACAGTTATTTACCGTGATTTTGCCCATTCCCCTTCCAAGGTTAAAGCTACGGTTGAAGCTGTTAAGGAGCAGTTCCCGGAAAGGGAACTTGCAGCATGTATGGAGCTTCATACCTTTTCAAGCCTGAGCAGACATTTTCTGGAGCATTACAAGGGAACCCTCGACAGTGCCGACATACCCCTTATCTACTTCAACCCGCATACCCTTGAACTTAAGCGCCTTCCACCGCTTAATGAAAAGACCATAAAGCGGGCGTTTGGCAACAAAAACCTTATGGTGTTTACCGATTCAGAAAAACTGTCCGCCAGACTTAAAGAGATGAAGTGGAAGGGAAGGAATCTTCTTTTTATGAGTTCGGGAAATTTCAATAATATTCCTTTGGGGGACCTTGCGCTGAAGATTACAGCTAATACAGGTCAGACGTGATTCAAGGTATGGTCTGGAAGGAGCCGGCCCGCCTTCTCAAGAGTTTTCTCCGCTGTATTGAGAAACATGCTGTGGGAATATGGCTTTGTAATATAACTGTCGCAACCTGCCTCCCTGCAGTCATTTTCTGTACAATAAACAGTGCAGGCGG